>JAWBXL010000004.1:0-76981 GCA_038867895.1 Bathyarchaeia archaeon
TCCTTTTTTGAGGTTATCCCTATTTTTTTGAGTGCTTCATCAAGGATTGATTTTATTTTTTCTTCAAGTATTTTTTCCCTTTCTCTTGCAGATTCAATCAATAAATTTTTTAACTCCCGGGGGCGGTGGGACATACTGCATGAATCGCTTTTTGAGAATTACTCCCTCCAGGGAGGGTGAAATCCTCTCTATTTTTCCGCTTAGCGGAGGAGACGGCTTTTGAACCGTGAAACTGCCTTGTCTTACGGTCACCATGTAGTTCTCAGACTTACGGAGAGTGGCTTTAACGTTAACTTTTCCACCATATATCTGCCGCGTAACTATAAGAGAATTACCCTCAAACGTTAAGTCTATGCAATCTGTCGCCAATGGAACGCCCAGGGAGGCTGCCAGTCTTGGGGAAATCTCAACTCCATAAGACGTATGCCCAATCATTGTTAACAATGGCTTCCGCTCCTTGATAACCCGTGAGAGAATGGCTTGATATAAGTCAGAGTTAAAGTGCTCAAGTCTATTATCCTCAATTAATAAAACTCTATCCGAGAACTCTGTCAAAGTAGATGCGAATTGCTCAACTTCTTTTCCCAATATAAGAGATGTTACTTCAGCATTAACTTTATTGGAGAGCTCACGGGCCTTCGTAAGCATCTCTAAAGATATATCTCTTAATTGCCCCTGCCTATGCTCGGCTAAAACAAATATCTCCACCATTAAATGAGCCCCCTCCCCCTCAAAATCTCAACTATTTTTGAGGCTATCTCATCTGGGCTCCCGCTAATAAATTCAACCTTCTTCTCTGCTGGCGGAATAAATAGACTCTCAACCCTCAGCCATGAGCCGGCCTCACCAACATCTTTTTCACTTAAGCCTATGTCCGCCAAAGTCATAACCTTAATCTCCTTCTGCATGGCTCTTCGGATGGCCATTATCGACACGTATCTCGGCTCGTTTATCCCAGTTTGAATCGTGAATAACGCTGGCAAATCAACTTCCAACATCTCTTCAAATCCCCCCTCAAGCTCACGGTTCACAACTGCTTTTCCATCTTTAAACTCTATCTTCTTAACCATCGTAACATGTGGGATCCCAAGAAACTCCGCAAGAACCGGGCCGACAATAGCGCTTCCATCATCGCTGGTCTGTGCCCCGGTTAATACAAGGTCGAAATGCATACTCTTAATGATATTGTATAGTATCTTTGCTATCGCATACGCATCTGAGCCGAAGACCTTTGAATCGGTTAGGCGGATGGCTTTATCAGCGCCGCGGGCTAAGCATTTACGTAATGTGTTATCAGCATCCTCAGGACCAACAGTAACGACGGTAACAGTCCCGCCAAACTTCTCTTTGATACGCACGGCTTCCTCAATGGCATAATCATCCCACTCATTTATATCGAAGACCAAGCCGCGCTTCTCTATATCTTTGCCACTAGCATCTATCCTTATCTCTGCCTCCGCAGTATCCGGAACATGCTTAACACAAACAACTATATCCAAGTAAAATCCCCCACATCTTAACCAAAAATAACAATACATATTTATCTAATTTTCGGATTAAAAAGCCTTAGGAAAAATAACCACCTATGGAGAAGAAATTTAAAGGAGACTAAAATATTAAATTGATGGTTGGGCCGGTAGTCTAGTCTGGTCAGGACGCCCCACATGGGCCTGAGGCAGCCCTTACGAACAACTGTTAAAACCGTTGAGAGAGGCTGAGGTCGCCGGTTCAAGTCCGGCCCGGCCCACCAAATTTTAGGTTCGGGTCTTTTTGGCGCCGACTATTAAGCGGATGTTCTGTTTGGCTTTAATTTTTGGAATTCTAGAAATGTTAGGATTAAGCCTAGTGCGAGGGCTAAGATTCCTGCTACAGGGTATGCTAGCCACAGCCCATTTAGTCCGAGCGTGTATGGTAATGTGAGAAGGCAAGGTATTAGGAAGATGACTTGGCGAGCTGATGTTACGATTAGAGCTGAGGTTGCTTTACCTATTCCTTGGAAAAAGGCGCTTATTATTACCTCTGAGGTTGTCAGAAAATTTATGGCGAAGATTTGTAGTGCTGATGTGCCCACGCTTAGGAACTCTGGATCCGTGGTGAAGAGCGCCAGTGTTTGTGTTGGAAAAAGCATAACCATCCCGTACCATAATGCTCCCCATATAACGCTTATTAGTATAGCCTTGATCACTATCTCTCGGATGCGTTCTTCCTTCTGCGCTCCATAATTGTATCCTACGAGCGGTACGACGGCTTGGCTTAAGCCCATACAGAACGCAAAATTTAGCCTAATTATTCTGAATAGAACCCCGAGAACAGCTAGGGGAATTGTTCCGAAGGAGGAAGCCGCTATGCAGGCTAGTATCTGGGATACGGAGACCGCGATCATCCTTAAGGTGCTAGATGCCCCAACGCTGTAGATGTCGACGACTATCTTATAATTTGGTTTGAAATAGGAAAGCTTAAAACTATATATTGTCTTAAACGCCAAATAAGGCGTTAAAAGTACTGATCCTATGGCGCGCCCTATGAGTGTTCCAAGAGCTGCTCCAGCAATTCCCATGGCTGGAAATGGGCCGACACCAAAAACCAATATTGGACTCCAGATGATGTCAGCTATGTTTGCTAAAATCAGCCCTGCACTTGCAATGGTTGGGTTTCCCTGAGCTCTGATAAGCTCTGCAACAACAACCAAAAAGAAGTCGACGGGCATAGAGCACGTCTCAATAAACATGTAGCTGTAGGCATATGGAAAAACATCTTCTGCCGCGCCGAAGAGCCTTAATAGATAGCCTAAACATGACAGGCAGATAAGGGTTGCCGCTCCGCTCACAATGAAAAAGAGGGTTATGCTATTGCATACTGCCTCATCAGCCTCGCTCTTTTTTCCAGCCCCAAGACGCCTAGCAACCAAAGAGGCGCTCCCAATAGCTATTCCGGCGCCTATAGCCCTATATATCGCCATCAAGGGTCCGGCAACGGTTAATGCGGCAAGCGCTTCAGCGCCAAGTCGTCCGCACCAAACGGCGTCAAACAACTCGTAAACTGCTCCTCCCTCATTGGCGATAATAGCGGGCACAGAGAAACGTGTCAGAAGCCTAGAGATTTTCTCTCGCCCCATAGCCTCTGCTCTTTGATAATCCAAGATTTTGCTCTTAGAGCCCGCCAAACATTTCACCAGCAACAGACACAATATCTTATAAAGAAAATAAATGCAAATCTTTTGCATTAAAACTTTCTGTTATTAATTCATTCGTCTAAAAAAGGCCGAGGATTAGATTAAACATATCCTGAAAGAGCTTAAAGGTCCGCGTTAACGCTTAGAAAGAAAAATTAGACCCATTTGGGTTTTTGATCCTACAGAAGAGCCACATTTAAGTTTAAGGCCCTATCAGATCGGCTATTATGGATGGCACTGAAAATAGCTATTCTTCCTGACCCCCTGGCGATATTATCTTTCGTAATGTTACGCTGCTCTTCTGCGAATAGCACATTTTGGATCTTTGAGCAGTAATATTATTTCCCAGATGATTAATGCTGCCGTTAGCATGGTGAAGCCTAAGGCGGCGGCCTCTGGCGTTAGCTCAAGGAAAGCCCCGCCCTCCATGAAGTAACCCATCATGCGATCTACGAGAGTCATTATTGTTGCACCCCAGAGAATTAGGCAGAGAATTCTAAGCATATATTTATCATCCTCAGCCCTTGAATACCATATTGGTGTAACCACTGTGGCTGCAAACGCTAAAATTAGGAGCCACATGCGCTTTCCACCAATAGGCTTATATTAGTGTTACGAAATATAAAATTTGTGTTACTAAAAGGAGTTGAAGGGTATGGGGTGTTTTCTAGTTCCTATGGCGTTAGCAATAATAACATCCACCATACAGAAGACTGCGCAGAGCCTATCTGAAAGACTGAAGATCTGGATCCTTAATGCCCTGCTCTGGGGAGGAGTAATACTGCTGGCGCTGGAGCATATATGGCACGGCGAGATTGTCCCATGGCCACCATTCCTAACTGCTATGACTAACCCAGCAGACATACCAATAATACTACACGAAATGGCGACGATTGGAACAATGATGACTATTACAACCATCACGACTTGGGGAATAATACTCGCGGTAAGCTGTTTTATGCAGAAGATTGCGACGGCGAAAATAACGGGGCTTCTTAAGAAAACACTCATTACCACTAAATAAATCTTAAATCTCTTCTTTTTTGGTTCTATTTTTTTAAGGTGGCTTCTATTATATTTTCTCATCTTGTAGAGTGGGCGTATACGCGTCTTATAATCTCTTCAAGAGCGAATCCCATCACATTTATAGCGATTATTGAGCCTACAAGAATCCCTAGTAAACTTAACTCCAACGGTATATTGAATAGGTATGCTAGGTATCCGCCGACTATAACTGTTATAATTATTGTTTCGGTGAGGGAACCGAGAAACCTCGCGATGAAACCATTTTTCCTTCCTATCTGATATGCAATGAAGCATGCTATGAAATTCGCAATTGACCCGCCAATAATGTCTATTGGTCCTAGGCTACCATATATGTTCCCTATAATGCAGCCTAGACTCAAGCCCACGGCGCAGGGCATGCCGAAGACCATTGATAGCGGTAAAAGTGCATCTGCCACCCGAACCTGCCATACACCGAAGCTTATCGGCGCCAATAAGATAACTGCCACCGCGTAAAGAGCTGCGAAAACTATAGTTAACGATACTTCTCTCAGCCTAAATTTCATATATCCTTTTTCACCCCCACTTTCTGCGGAGGCCGGTTGATTTCCCCTTTCGGCTGCCCTATCATCCAAGGGCTCGTCACATATGGGGTAGAGGCGGAACTCAACCCCGCCTAACAAATATAAAAATCTATTAGTATAAATGTATGCTTAACACTACAAAAGGAGATTAAAGTAACGAAGCTCTTGTTTTAATAAGTTTATGATCGTTTACTTCTTGGTTTCTTCTGGCTCGTTTAGGGTTGCTATAACAGCTATTTCTATTTCCATGCCCTTTCTGCCGAGCGCTGTAACGCCTATGAGATCTGAGGGGATATCGGCTGGATCCAAGCCATTCTCTCTAAAGAATTCATCTCTAACTTTTGCCATCTTCTGGTACTTTTCTGAGGCTACTATCCCCTCAGGGAAATCCCCAGCTATATAATATGTTATCTTAACAATGTTATGCAGCGATGAACCCATCTCCTCTAACCTAGCCTTAACCTTTTCCAGCGCCAACCTTGTCTGAGCCTCTATCCCCTCAACTGGCTTCAAGGTCTCAGGATCAATCCCCTCGGTTCCCGCTAGGAAGACAAAGCCGTTTGCAACAGCACCTTTAGCCCAATGCATCCGCCTTCCACCATAAAAGAGCGGATATGTTTTTGGCTTTACCATACTTCCACCCAAATAAATAGACACGCTCTCTTTTAATCTTGATGTTTATCTCTTAAAAACCTTATGAAAATTATCCCCACCTTCCTCCGATAATAAAACGGGTGAGAAAATTATGACGGAAAAATTAGGGTTTGACTATAGAGTTTGAAGTCATAATAGTTTTTGAAGTTCCACTGGACTAGGAAATCCCTCTAATCTTTCTTACCTCATGGAGTACTTTGTGGAGTATTTCCATATCTGGGAGAATACCCTCAGGCGGCTCAACAACCTTCTTTAGTGGGAGTGGAACGTGATCCATACGATATGTCGTTCCCTCCGCTTCTATTCCAACGAATGCTGATGGAATAACTACGTCAGCCATCAGTGCTGTTGGTGTCATACATGGGTCAATAACCACAAGCGGTGTTTTAACGAGATTTTCAACAGCCTTTCTTGGAAAGCTTGAGACCGGATCTGAGGCCACGACAAGCGTTGCATCAACGTCCCCCCTAGATAAAATGTCTATAGCTGATGTCTCTCCGGGATTATATCTTGGGTATCCATGGGAGAAATCGATGGCATAGGGATATCCCGTCTGCCAAGTAAAGACGATGTTTGCTCCGGTTACATTAAAGTGGCCCCTCATGGGCATGATAAGGAACTTAGTATACATGTTTAAATCTCTAGTCAACTTTATCGCAACTTCAATATTTCGGGACTTGCCGACACTCATCGTTAAGCCGAGCCCGAAGAAGAGTATGCCAAACCTAGAATTAACCATAAGGTCTGCAAGCTCCTCAAGCTCTTCAATTGGAACCCCCGCAACACTATCCGCATCGAGCTCCCCGTCTCTAATTAGAGCCCTGAGGGCCTGCAGGACATCGTAGTCTCCGCCCGGCTCAACCTTAATAAACACGTCAGCCAAGTCGGCAGACCTAGTCCTCTGAACATCCACAACAACCAGCTTCCTCTCTTCCGGCGGAGGCAGCATCCACTTTTCCTCTTCAGCAGCCTGTAATGCTGCGGCGCCCCCCTTAAGGACCCTACCTGCAGCCCTATATCGCCTCTTCCTCGCGGACTCAAGAATTAAGCGTGAGAGATAGCGCTTCCACACAGCCCTTTGGAACCTTCCCTCGGCCAAGGCTGTGTAGCGCTCTAAGTGACGTGGGTGCGCGCTCCATGGGTTGCATCCCCAATAAATTATTAGGTCCGCCCTATGCCTTATCTGCCCAAGAGTGCATCCCGGTATTCCAACTTCCTGTATTGCTAGGATTGATGGACCATGACAAACTGTGGTAGTGTTGTCTATAACTCCACCCACCTCCTCGGCGAGCTCTAAGCCAACCTTTATCGCCTCACAGCTAGTGTTGCTCCAGCCGTAGAGGAGCGGGTAGGATGCCCCTGCGAGAATCTCAGCGCACCTCTTTATTGCCTCATCAAGAGTTGTTTCGACAAGCTCACCATTCTTTCTTATGAGCGGTTTAGTATTTCTATGCGTAGCATATTCCATGAACTTTGAGGCGCCTAGGGCACACGCATTTCTAACATCAATAATAGCGTTATTTTCAACAAGCACCTCGATATCATCACAACAGCACCCGCAGAATGGACATAAAACTCCAGAGACAACCTGCATTTATTATCCCTCGACCCTCTTATTTCCATAGGTTTTTAAAAGTAATTCTTTTATGCCTGGTACCGGTTCGCTTGTGGGCTCAATCTTAACTTTAAATCCCTTGAAGTTCGGCATTCCAGTTCCCTCCGTCTCGGATGGTAATATGGAGTTGACCCATGGACCGAATGGTATAAAGACTAGTCCCGGCGTCTTAATTCTCTTTGATCTCTTGGCCTTAACGACAACCGACCCGACAACAGTTGTGACCTTAACATTATCTCCATCCCTCACACCAATCTTAACCATATCCTCGGCATGCATTTCACAAACAGCTACGCTCGCCATGTATTTCTCAGTGATTTTAGCGTGCTCCTTAAATTTACCTTGGTTAATGGTTCTACCGGTAATAAGAATAAACTCCATACTTCAAGACCATCCAGCCATTTATTCCATCTAAACTCTACTAAGATATTTATTTTTTCTCTAAAAACCTTATTAAGAAAAACATGTTTAAGTTAAGTAAATTAGCGGAGGCGATATTGGTTGTCAGCTCTTAAATATGGAGATGTCGAAATTGAAGATACTTTTGCGGAAATGTTTGAGATGTGGACTAGTAGGGTTTTGATAACTGCTGAGAATGAAAAGTGGGCTTTTAGGGCCGCTGAGAGCGCCGTTGGCTTCGCATCTTCAATAATAGGCTCGCCAGCTGAGGCCGGGATAGAGCGGCTTGTCCCGCCTGAAGAGACGCCTGATGGGAGGGTTGGCATACTAATACATTTTTATCATCGAACAAGAGGCGATTTAAAGAGGCAGATGATTACTAGAATAGGACAGTGTGTTATGACATGCCCGACAACGGCCGTGTTTGATGCCCTCAAGGAAACCGCCAGGAAACTTAAGGTTGGGAGGAGCCTGCGATATTTCGGCGACGGCTTCCAGAAATTCGATGAGTTATATGGCCGAAAGGTGTGGCGCATACCAGTCATGGAGGGCGAGTTTCTAGTTGAGAATAGCTTTGGTGTAAAGAAGGGTATTGCTGGAGGAAACTTCTTCATAATGGCAAGGGACTTGAAGTCCGGCTTAACCGCCGCCGAAGCTGCCGTTGAGGCCATAAAAAGAAATGTTAAGGATGTAATAATGCCATTTCCCGGGGGGATATGTCGCTCAGGCTCTAAGGTCGGCTCACTTAAATATAAAATCCCAGCATCAACAAATCACCTCTACTGTCCAAGACTAAGGGGCATCGTGACGGATACCCGTGTTCCTGAAGGCGTAAATGCGATATATGAGATAGTGATAAATGGGCTGAATTTAGAGGGAGTTAAGGCTGCTATGGCGGAAGGCCTTAGGGCCGCGGCTAAGGTTCCTGGAGTCATCAGAATATCTGCTGGAAATTATGGGGGGAAACTCGGTCCATTTAAAGTTTACCTACGCGATCTGCTCTAGGAGGAAGCCCTCAATCCTCTCTTAATCTTCTTCTTAAGGCTGGGTTTTTATCGGCTAACCTCTTTAACACAACCTCAAATGTCTCATCCTGGGAAATCTCTCTTTCAATAAATAGGCCCGTCCTTCCAACAGTATCCCGGCGTAGGAGAACGTGAACTCTGTTGAACACTGTTTCAACAGATATCCCAAGCATTTTAGCTACTCTCTCCTCCTGCCCAATAATGCTGCTCTCAACGTGACCGTTCTCCGTCGGCTCAATAAGCATTAACCTCTTATCCACGCCGGGCACCCTAATATTTCTTTTTAGCATTTCCAGAGTTGCTTCGCCACCAAACTTATAGAACTCCCTCTCAACAGTCCTCATCTTCGAGAGGGGAAAAGACACGAATGTCCGCTCATCGACCTCGATATAGCCTTTAACTGCATAGAATGGTGTCGCTTGAATCAATATTCGCCTAGAGATTGGGAATCCAGATAACCTTAAAGCGTTTTCAATCGCGAATGATGAGTAGATCTCCGAGATAAATACGTCAACATCGCTTTTAGGCGATACATCTCCACGGGCAATACTACCATGAACGATGCAGGGAATATTAAATTTTTTAAGCGCCTCCATGAGACATATGGCTTTCTTTCTCAGATCCGCTAACAGTCTCCAGTGCTCGGCGCCATAATTAACCTCAATCCTCTCAGCGTGGATTAAAGGCTTCTTAGCCAAACCAGCAACCCTTAAACACTTCTTTAATAGAGGTTACCCATAATATTTTATGAGAAACAGATTGTTGAAAAAAGAAAATGAGAAAGTGAAAACAGTTGTTAAATAAATTTTCTTTTAAGGCTTCTCTAATAGCATCGCCATCCCCTGCCCTCCGCCTATGCAGAGGGCTGCTAGGCCAATTTTGAGATTTCTTCTCCTCATCTCATGTATCATTGTAACCACAAGTCTCGCCCCGGTGCAGCCTATCGGATGCCCAAGCGATATGCCACTTCCATGAAGGTTAGTTTTGTTTAAGTCTAGGTTAAGTTCTCTTTGACACGCTATAAACTGGGCCGCAAAGGCTTCGTTGAGTTCTACAACATCTATATCATTGATCGTTAACCCAGCTTTATCCAGAACTTTCCTCACCGCTGGAATGGGGCCAAGCCCCATATACGCCGGATCTACACCAGCAGAAGCATAACATTTAATGTATGCTAACGGCTTTAAGCCGAGCTTCTCAGCCTTCCTTTCGCTCATTAGGACCACCGCGGCTGCAGCATCGTTGATGCCGCTGGCATTTCCGGCGGTTACAGTTCCATCCTTCTTGAATACTGGTGGTAGCTGGGCCATTAGTTCCATGTTTGTTTCCCTTGGGCGCTCGTCAGTATCAAATATTTTGGGCGGCTCGCCTCTCTTCGCCGGCGGGATCGTGACTGGAACTATCTCCTCCTTAAATATTCCCTCCCTTATCGCCTTCAAGGCCCTTTGATGACTTAAGACTCCTATTTCATCCTGCTCCCTTCTAGAGATGCCATATTTTTCGGCTATGTTCTCCGCGGTGAAGCCCATATGATAGCCATAGAATATTTCCCAGAGTCCGTCTAGAACCATTAGGTCCACTAAATCGGCTTTAACATTGACGTCCATTCTATATCCCCAGCGGGCCTTCGGCAACCCATATGGAACTTGACTCATATTCTCCATCCCGCCAGCGATAACAACCTCAGCTTCACCAAGGGCTATCTCTTGGGCCCCGAGGGCTATCGCCTTCAGTCCAGAGGCACAAACTTTATTAACGGTGAAGGCAGGTGTCTCTTTTGGTATTCCAGCATATATTGAGGCCTGGCGCGCCGGGTTCTGCCCCAAACCAGCCTGGAGAACATTTCCCATGATAACCTCGTCTACGTGCACACCAATCAGCGAATTGTCATAATCATAATATTGTTTTTCAAGGTCTATCATTCCAGCATCCTTGAAGGGTGTTGGAGCATATTTTTTTACCTTCTCATTAACTATCGGTCTGAGACCAGCCTTCTTAAGCGACTCTTTGATGACTATGCTGCCGAGCTTAACTACAGGTATATCCCTCAGCGCCCCGCCAAAATTCCCTATAGCTGTTCTAACCCCGCTCACAATGACAACTCTATTGCTCATAGTGACTCGCACCATAAACCTAGTTAATTTTAGAATTTATTCTTGGCAGGCAACATATATATCTTATGCTTCACAGGAAGCCCTTAAGTTACATATGGAGTCTACTGGCTCTTCGGCACCTCGTAGAGAACATTATCCTCTGATAAAATCAGAATATTACCGCATTTTAGGCACTTAAAATATTTATTAACGGACTTTTCACCCCTCTGCTCTCCTAAAAGCATAACTTCGCCATGCTCGCACTTCATTTCTTTTACCCGAAAGTAACATTAATCACTCCCCTTATATATTTATTTTTATTCTACTCATCTCAAGAAGAGAACATACTGGTGTGCACCCTTGAGTGAGATATATCTCTTTTTAATTTCCTTCCTGATATTCTGGCTACTGATGTATATTCTCGGCAGGAGAATTCTTCCAAAAAAATATGGCTTAAGCATCCAGCCATTTTTCATTAAATGGGAGTCAAGAAGATTCAGGGATTTCCTATATAAATGTTCAAATAAATGGAGATTGTTCTGGAGAATCTTCTCTTGGATAAGCGTATTTATCGGTTTCGGATTAACATGCTTTTCACTGGTCTTCTTCTCATGGAATATTATCAGAGCTACCTTCTTTTATGAGCGGGTTTCCTCAGCGACCCTGGTTATACCAGGAGTAACCCTAAAGTTATATTGGCTACCATATTTTTTGATCGCGGTTGTCATAACAGTTCTTCTCCACGAATCTGCGCATGGAATAGTCGCCTCAAATGAAGGTTTAAGTATAAAGTCTGCTGGGGCGCTGCTACTAGCGATCTTCTTTGGGGGCTTCGTTGAGCTGGACGAGAATGAGTTAAACAAGGCTTCACGCGCCACCAGAATGAAGATTTTTTCAGCTGGTTCAGCGTCAAACATGCTTGGCGGACTAATAGTTCTCCTTCTTCTCTCAGGACTCTTTATCCAAAGTCCCTCAGGCCTAATAATCCTCGAAACACTTGAGGGGGGGCCACTCCAGAGGGCGGGCATCGGGCCCTGGGACATAATATATACATTAAATAACCAGAAAATCCGCACTCTACAAGATTTGGCGGATTTTATGTCTAATATTAGGCCTGGGGAGAAAATTATTGTTGGGACGGGAAGGGGAGACTTTATCATAACCGCCGCGCCAAGCCCTGATGGAAGCCAGAGAGCCATTATTGGGCTTGTCTCGTCGCTCCCATATTATCCAAGTATGCTTAGGTTTGGCTATCTACTCGACGCACAAATATACCTCACATTAAATTGGCTGTTCATAATGCTTATTAGCGTCGCAATATTTAATATGCTTCCAATCCCGCAGCTCGATGGAGACAAGTTACTCCAATGCCTACTTGAGAAGACCCCTAAAGCAGGAGCAGTATTAAAGAGAACCTTTAATGCGCTATCAATTTTTCTGCTTATTGCAAATATAATAATATCAAGCGTCTAATGGATTACTAATTGGAATGAAAACGAGAATGATTCCAGTTAAATGTACTTCATGCAGCATCAGAGAAGCCTTCTACTTCAGGGCGTACTCCGGCGAGAAACTCTGCCCTAAATGCTTCATCGAATCTGTTGAAAATAAGGTTAGGGCGACGATCGCCAAATATATGATGTTAAAGTTTGATGATAGGATCGCCGTGGCAGTCTCTGGTGGGAAGGATAGCGTGAGTCTACTACATATTCTGGCGAGGATTGAGAGGGATTTCCCGAAAACATCATTATGCGCAATCACAATCGATGAGGGGATAGAGGGTTATAGAGAAGAGGCTGTTAAAATAGCCTCAGAAAACTGTAGAATTCTGGGCGTCGAGCATTATACAATCTCATTCAAGGACCTTTATGGCTACACATTAGATGAAATTGTTAAGAAGATTAGAGATTCTGGAAGCAATTTAACGCCCTGCTCCTATTGTGGGGTTCTAAGGAGAAAGGCGCTTAATATATTAGCCAGAAAGATCGGTGCAACAAAGATCGCGGTGGCTCATAATCTTGATGATGAGATACAAACTTTCATACTCAACATAATGCATGGAGACCCCATAAGGATAACTAGAGCCGGACCAGTCTTCGAGGAGGAAAGAGAGGGCCTTATACCTAGAGTAAAACCGCTCTGCGAGATTCTAGAAAAAGAGGTAACCCTATACGCATACTTAAAGGGAATAAAATTTCAGGAGAATCCATGCCCATACGCCGGAGAAGCCCTAAGAAACGACGTAAGGAATATGCTTAACAGGCTTGAGGAGAAACATCCCGGAACAAAATATACAATCTTTAGATCGGCCGAGAAGATAAGGGAGAAAATGAGAGAATCAAAACCAGAAATAAATCTGAGAACATGCAAAATATGTGGAGAGGTAACTGTTGGTGAGATATGCCGAGCATGCAAGCTGCTTCAAAACCTTTCCATCCAAAAATAAATTCATTTTGGACGGCGGGTCACTGAGGCTCGACGCACAGAATCCGCAGACCCAAGCCAACCCGCCACTCATACCCGCACCCCTCTGAGCGCTGAGCGCCCGGACTTAGGTTGCTCCCTCCCGGGCCTGGCCAGGTTCGCCCGGCAAACGCGGTTACACCCCTCCTACGGGGGGTGCCCCGCGACCGTCAGCCCCAGAGGACAGATATTCATTGTTTAGGGTTGACTGGGACTACGGCCTTACGCGCCTTACCTCAGCTTTCGGCCCGCCGTATAGGGGGTTTGCGGTCGAGGCCCTTTGCCTCTCAGGGGACCCCTAGCCCCCCGCCTAAGACCCGCCGTCCAAAATAGATTATTGAATTGGGCGCTAATAAATTCTGTGCTTTAGTCAAATGCTTTTGCCTCTGAGGGCCTCCATTAGCAGTGGCATTAGCATCGTTCCCCTTTCCAGTATTCCTAGGCTTCCACGTCGGCACTCTTTCTCCGAGAACTTTTCTATTCCATCACTCTTGATTTTTCCGCCTGAGATTAGTAATGGAACCGGGTCATCCGTATGCGCCCTTGCTCTGCATGGTGTTGAGTGGTCGGCCGTCACGCATATGATTGTATCTTTTAAGTCGATTTTAGGTAGAATATTTCCAAAGAAAAAGTTGTCTATTGAGGCGATCATCTTAGCTTTAAGCAGGCTGTTTCCATCATGCCCAGGCTCATCTGGCCCCTTGATATGTATGTAGAAGCAGTCGAACCTTTCCAAACTATCTAATAGTTTCTTAGCTCTAAGTAAGCAGTCGCCTTCTAAGTCTCTTGAGGGAGGAGGAACCTCAATTAAATGCATGCCAGCAAGCCTAGCAACCCCCTTCTCAACTGGCATGTCAGCTAGGCATGCAAAACTAACCCCATATTTCTCACATATATTGAAGAATCTTGGTAGGGCGTTGCCAGCGCCACGCACAATTATCGCATTTGCCTTAAGCTTGCCCTCAGCTTCACGCTTCTTATTAACCTCATGCTCCTCTAAAATCCTATGACTTTTAAAAACAAACTCGTTTACAAGGTCTGCTGAAACCTTGGCAGACTCGCTATCCTCTAATGGAATACATTCTCTCAGAATCATATTAGTGTTTGACTTCGCAACCTCTAGCTCGGCAACTCTACTATATACAGGGTCCATAACTGAAATCATATCTGAGAGCAGGAGATTCTTACCCCTTATTACTAGGACCCCGCGGTAGCCTACGGTACTTTTGAATTTGAATTCTGCCGGATGAGACTCCAGCTTAACCATTTCATTAATGGCCTGAGCGAGCTCAAAGGCCTCCTCGGTCGTCAGGTTTCTTCCAGCTCTCCTATCAACTATAACTCCATTTGGGCCTAGCGTTGCGAAATTGCATCTTAACGCCAGGTCTCCGTCTATTACGTCTAAACCAGCTCCATAGGCCTCTATTGGCCCCCTCCTAATGTAATGTGCGTGAGGATCGTATCCTAAAATTGATATCGCGGCTACATGACTCTCAGGCGCAATGCCACGCCCAACAGTATACATGAGACCAAGTTTACCTTTACCGGCTAGGGAATCCATGTTCGGCGTCTCGGCAAATTCAAGCGGCGTCTTGTTTCCAAGATTCTCTGCTGGTAGATCTCCCATTCCATCAATGATCACATATAAAAGCTTCAATCTGGACACCAGGGACGCCTTTTCACATACACATAAAAATTAACTGAACATAAAACTTACTTAAACAGAGGGTAATCACTGAAACTTTATATTGATAACTTTATATCCCTAAGTTATTGAAGAGTTGGGATTCTATGATAAAGCTTAGGGCTAGGTTGCTTGATTTGGAGGCGGGTGGAAAGTTCATTGTTATTTTGAATCGTGATGATGCTGAGGAGATCGGTGCGCTTGGTCCTAGCAGAGTTAGGGTGTCAAAGGGCTCTAGGGATCTCATTGCAATAGTCAATTTGGCGGTTGAGAGTATTCCAAGGGGTTATATTGGCATATATAATGAAGTTAAAGGTTATCTGGGTCTGAAGGATGGAGAGGAGGTTTATGTTGAGTCTATTGGTATACCGGCATCGGTCTATCATATAAGGAATAAGCTGGGCGGTAGGAGACTAACCTACGAGGAGATATATGAGATAGTTAGGGATATTGTTAATGGGAAGCTTAGTGAGATAGAGACAGCAGCCTTTATAGTAGCCCTCCACACGTTTGGATTAGATTTAGATGAGGCTACAAGCCTATCGCTCGCCATGGTTGAGACTGGGAGCAGGCTGGATCTAAAGAAGCCGCTTATAGTGGACAAGCATTCAATAGGTGGGGTTCCCGGAGATAAGACAACCCTTTTAGTAGTTCCGATTATTGCAGCTTCGGGTTTAACGATACCCAAGTCCTCTTCTAGAGCAATAACATCCGCGGCTGGCACAGCTGATAGGGCTGAAGCTATAATGCCGGTTAATCTCCGGCTGGATGAGGTGCGTGAGGTTGTTGAGAAGGCGAATGGATGTATTGTTTGGGGTGGGACTCTCGATTTGGCGCCAGCAGATGATATATTTATAAGAGTTGAGCATCCATTATCAATAGATCCTATTCTTCTCCCATCAATAATGAGTAAGAAGAAGGCTGTTGGAGCCAATTTCCTAGCGATAGACATACCGACCGGAAGAGGAACAAAAGTGAAGACCATTGGGGAGGCAGATTTGCTGGCCAAGGACTTTATTGAGTTGGGTAGGAGACTTGGAATTAGGGTTAAGTGCGCGGTAACCTATGGGGAGCAACCAATAGGCTACGCCATTGGGCCAGCTCTCGAGGCGTGGGAAGCTCTTAACACGTTGATGGGAAGAAGCAGACCCTATGATTTAATCGATAAGGCCACCCATATAGCTGGCATACTATTAGAAATGAGCGGGAAAATAAGGAGCGGTGGCGGAAGAGACCTTGCCCTCAAAATCTTAGAAAGCGGGAAAGCTGAGGAGAAACTTAGGGAGATCATAAGCGCTCAGGGTGGAAACCCAAAGATAACCCCGGAGGATATAGCTTTGGGCTCTGAAAAATATACTGTTTATTCAAGGAAGAATGGATTGGTTCTATGGATAGATAATTCATTAATAGTTGAGGCAGCTAGGATGGCTGGTGCGCCCAGAGATAAGGGCGCTGGCATCCTACTACATAAAAAGATAGGAGATAAGGTTTCTAAGGGTGAACCGCTGGTAACAATATACGCTGAAAGATCTAGTAAGCTCGAGAAGCCTATAAAGGTTTTTGAGGAGACGCCAGCTATAGGCGTAGGAGACCGGATGGAGATGCTTATTCATGAGATTGAGGAGAGACCTATAACGAAAAAGACATTTATTCTAGAGCGCTAGCCACGGTATAATTGTCGCCGCTTGAGGCATAAACAATAAATACTTGAAGAATATTTTTTAAAGATCTTGTTTGAAAGGGTGGTCTAATGGAAGAGTTCTTTAAGATGGCGCTTGATCTTATTGAGGCAAGCGAGAAGCATGAAAGGTATAGGGGCGAAGAGTGTATAAACCTTATAGCTAGTGAGGGCTTAAAGTCCCCGGCTGTTAGGGAGATGCTACAATTAGTGATGGATCTTGAGTGCAGGTATGCTGAAGGAGAAAATGATCTTACAGGGCATGTTAAAAAAAGGTACTATCAGGGGCAAAAATACATTACAGCTATAGAGAACTGTGTAACAGACCTAATGAAGATGCTATTCAAGTGTAATTGGGCTGACGTGCGCCTGGTCTCAGGGACACACGCTAACCTAGCAGCCTTTAAGGGGATATCCCTAGCCACGAGGAACAGGAAGATGGTTGTCGCCCCATTGAGTGCCGGGGCGCATATTTCGCATGATTATACGGGTCTCGCCGGGATGGTTTTGGGTCTAGAGAACATAGAATTAGCATATGACATTAATGAAATGAATATAGACCCGGAAAAGTCGGCTGAAATTATTAGAGCGGCTAAGCCTGGGATAGTAACTCTTGGTGGAAGCCTATTCTTATTTCCACATCCAGTTAAAGAGGTTAGCGAGGTTGCCCATGAGGTGGGAGCATACCTGGTTTACGACGCAGCCCATGTGCTTGGATTAATAGCTGGCAGTGAATTCCAAGATCCCCTTAGGGAGGGCGCAGACTTCATGACAGCCTCAACGCACAAGACTTTCCCAGGCCCTCAAGGAGGCGTGATCCTCGCTGAGAATAGGGATGAGCGCATGGAGAAGGCTATAAAAAGTGTCCAATACGCAATATTCCCATTAAGCACGTCGAACACGCATTTAGGGAGGCTTCCAGCGACGGGCATAGCCGCGCTTGAACTAAAGCTTTTCGGTGAGGCTCTGGCCAGGCAGACTGTTAGGAACGCGCAGACTGCTGGGCAATACCTCTATGAGGGAGGTCTAAAAGTTCTTGGGGAGAAAAAAGGTTTCACGAGGTCGCATCAGCTTGCCGTGGATGTGCGGGAGTATGGTGGAGGGGGAAAAATTGCTGAGAACCTTGAAAGGGCGAACATAATTCTAAATAGAAATATACTGCCATACGACGACCAGAATAACCGGGAGAACCCATCTGGATTAAGAATAGGCTTCCAGGAGATAACGAGAAGGGGCTTCACAGAGAGCGACGTAAAATATTTATGCGACCTAATGCTGGGCATAATTAAGGGAAAGCGCAAACCAGAGGAAGTAAGAGAGGAGGTTATAGCCCTAAGAAAACAACACAATGAAATCAAATATGGATTTAAGAGCCTAAGAGAAGTTATAGAATACCTACAAAAGAGCCTAAAAGGAATATAGAGGGAGAGAGGCTAGGCCAGTAAAAAGGCAAAATACCAAAGATAACATTAAAACACGCAGTTAACTTTCCCTGAAACTTTTGATTATTCTTGGTATTTTCTCGGCTCTTAGCGCGTGGTCTGCTAATACAAATGCTAGGCATGCTTCGACGACGGGGACCGCTCTTGGGACTATACATGGGTCGTGCCTACCAGCAATTTGAATTTCTTCCTCCTCCATCGTTTTCAAGTTTACTGTCCTCTGCCTCTTTGATATTGATGGGGTTGGCTTGAATGCAACCCTAACCTTAATTGGCATGCCATTTGATAATCCGCCGATTATTCCACCAGAATTATTTGTTAATGTAACGATTTTTCCATCCCTTATTGCATATTGATCGTTGGCTTCTGAACCCTTCATTGAAGCTATTCTGAAGCCGGCCCCGAATTCTACGCCCTTAACAGCCGGTATATTGAATAGCATCTTTGCTATATCTGCATCTAGAGAATCGAATATTGGCTCACCCAGCCCGGCTGGGACATTTAATGCGATACCCTCAACAACCCCGCCCACGCTATCTCCCTTCCCAGCGGCCCTAAGCACCTCTCCAACCATTTTATCGGCTATTTTCGGAACCGCGCATCTAGCAGGATTTGAGTAAACGTTCCTTCTTATATCGTCATATGACACTTCACAGTCAACACTAACGCCGCCAATTTGCACAGCATGAGCTAGAACCTCCACCCCAATTAAGCCTAAAAGCTTCTTCGCGACTGCGCCGGCCATAACATAGGCTACCGTCACTCTTCCGGAGAACCTTCCTCCCCCGCGCGGATCATTGAAGCCGCCATACTTCACCCTAGCCGTGTAATCCGCGTGGCCAGGCCTGGGCTTAATCATAAAGTGTTCATATGGTCTGGAATCTACATCCCTATTCCTAACAACCATACATATTGGCGCGCCAGTGGTATAGCCCCTGTAGATGCCCGATATTATTTTAACCTTATCCTCCTCCTTCCTAGACGAAGTTATCTCCGAGAGACCAGGCCTCCTCTTGTCGAGCTCAGCCTGTATATCCGCCTCGCTCAGAGGCAGCCCAGCTGGGCAGCCGTCGATAACGGCTCCTATATATGCTCCGTGGCTCTCGCCAAAGCATGTAAGAGCCAGAGCTTTACCTATCGAGTTACCGTTCAATAATCTCAGCCCCGAGTAGACGCATATCCCTAATAAAATTTGGGTAGGATTTACTTATACATTCAGCATCACGTATAATTGTCTCGCCATCAGCTCCCAGGGCGGCGACGGCGCAGGCCATGGCTATCCTATGATCCCCATGCGGATCTATTATAGCCCCATGAAGACGCCCCCCGCCACGAATAATCAATGAGTCTTCTAGAACTCTTATCGACGCGCCCATCTTCCCAAGCTCGCTCAACAGCACCTCAACCCTATCAGACTCCTTAAACCTAAGCCTTCTAACACCGCTAATCACCGATTCTCCATCGGCAAAACATGCGAGGACAGCGCAGACCGGGACTAGGTCCGGGTTATCCCTCATATTAATGTTAACTGGCCTTAAACTTCCATCAATGTCCCTAACCTCAACACAATTTAGGCCGACATCGATCACCGCGCCCATATCGCCGAGGATACTAATTATCCTACGGTCCCCCTGGAGACTATCCCTTAAAAGGTTCTCAACCCTAACATTCGACCTTGTTATTGCCGCGGCCGCCAACAGGAATGATGCCGAGGAGTAATCGCCCTCAATAGCATGATTATATGGCTTATACTCCTGTCCACAAGGCACATGAAACAGATTTTCAGAGGAGGCCACTTTAACATTATGTTTCGTGAGGATATCTAGTGTTATGTCCACGTATGGCTTAGACTCAAGGGATGTCAAAAGACATATATATGTATCGTTCTGGGCCATTGGAGCCGCAAAAAGTAAGCCTGAAATAAACTGCGAGCTTACATCACCCCTAATCCTGGCTCTTCCACCCCTAATCCCGCCGCCAAACACTATTATGGGCGGTCGGCCGTCACCCCGGGCCGAATAACATTTAACCCCAATCTGGCCTAGAGCATCCAGTAATGGGCCCATCGGCCTTCTCCTTAAACTTTCGCCCCCGGTGAGAATGGAGATCCCGTCGGCGAGGGCGCATACAGGAGTAATAAACCGCATGGTGGATCCGGACTCGCCGCAATCTATGACGTCTTCTGGGGTCTTAGGCTTCGGGGAGCCCCCCACTCTTACCTCGCCACATTCTGAGACTGTTATCTCGGCCCCAAGCATTCGGCAGGCATTAATCGTCGCTATTGTATCATCGCAGAATAATATGTTATGAATCTTTGATTCTCCTCGTGAAAGGGATGAGGCTATTATAGCTCGGTGTGTATGGGCTTTTGATGGAGGAGCCACTATAGAGCCATATAATGCGGCCCCACCCCTAACAATTAATTCAACCATTAACATTTCCGCCTCATGCTATAATGGATGAGCCTTCTCACGGTTAATTACAGCCTCTATAACTTCACCATCATATTTGCTCCAAGCGCGGCGGGCACTCTCAACTTTATCCCTTGGTACCACCGCGGCTACCGCCGGGCCCTTGCCGGAAAGCCCCGCTGCAATAGCCCCTGAAGATAGGGCATCTATAGCTACGTTTGGATCATATCCAAGGACCGCCGAGTAGGCTAGACCGTTAAGTGTCATTGCACGCCAATAGTCTCCGGAGAGGGCCATCCCATGTAGAGCCTTAATCTCCCTGGATATAATTTTCATTCTATTTACATCCGATTTAGCCGTATATGCTTTTCTTGGCGGAACATAAATTAAGACTGCATAGTCTTCTTCTGGCTGAAAGATCCGTAAGATCTTTCTCTCAATATTGTCCGTTACGACTATGTTTCCGAAGTATGAGGCGCATGCATCATCAAATGCTCCTGTCACTGTTACACCAGCCTCGATGGACGCTTCAACCCCAATATTAATTATCGTTAAATCATCTACTTCTTCGCCCAGCGCCGAGACTGTTGCAAGGGCTATTGCATTAGCCGCAGCGCTGCTACTCTTCAATCCACGTGCAATGGGAATGTTAGAATCCGTCTCAACATATGCTCCATACTGATCCTCAACACCAAAATATTTTAGAAAGCGGCGGACAACCTTCTCGATCAAAATTATGCTCTCAGATGGATCTGAGAGGATTCTCCCCATGATCCTCCCAGGCTCATTTGTGAGCTTGACTCTAGCCTCAGTCTTAAGGTTTATCCCAAGGGCTGCGCCCAGACCGCAGGATATAGCATTAATGATGGTCACGGCCCCATACGCAATCGCCCGCCCAACCAAAGCCAAGAGCCGCACCTCAACAACCTTTTTCCATAATTTTCTTTAGAGCTGCCTCCCTCATAACCTCTATTGGCGCCTTAACTCCAGTCCATATCTCGAAGGATAGTGCCCCCTGGTGGACGAGCATTGAGAGCCCATCAACAGTCTTTGCGCCAACGGACTTAGCTTCCCTGAGAAGTCTCGTCTCAAGCGGATCATAAACTATGTCGAAGACAGTTAAATTTCCATGAAGCATTTCTCTTTTAACGGGGGTTTCATCCTCATTTGGCTTCATGCCAACTGAGGTTGCGTTTATCAGTATGTCAGCATTTCTTAGCTCGTCCCCTAAAACCCCTTCTAAGAGGGGGCCAGCCCTAATCTCAACCGAGCTGGAAACTCTCCTTAATTCATCCGCCAGCTCCTCAGCCTTCCTCAAAGTCCTATTTAATATTACTAGTTCTTGGGCGTGATTGACAAGCGTGAAAGATATTGATTTTGAGGCTCCCCCAGCCCCTAAAATAACAACTTTTTTTCCGAGGGGGTCGGAGCCAGCATACTTTAGGGCGCTAAGCGCGCCCAATCCGTCAGTCGTGTATCCTATAAGCCTGCCATCCCTATTAAGGATAGTGTTTACTGAACCAGCCATCTTAGCTCCCTCATCAAGTTCATCAAGATATTTTATCACGTTTATTTTATAGGGCATTGTTACATTTACTCCGCGGATACCGAGACCCCTTATGCCAGAAACGGCTTCCCCAAGATTCTCTGGTGGAACATTGAATGCCACATAAATGTAGTCTAGGCCAAGATGCTGAAAGGCAGCGTTATGCATTATTGGGCTCAGCGAGTGCTCGATTGGATATCCTATTAGGGCGCAGACCCTCGTCCTACCAGTTATCTCCATTATTCTAACCTCATCCTCCTATAGATTTCCCTCATCTCATGAATAGATATTTGGCCCGGAGCAGTTTCAAGGCCCGCTCCAAGCGACGCATACGTAAATGACGCTCCAAAGACCGGGGATAAAATCCTCGAGAGCAAGCCCTTCTCGCCCATGGCGAAGCAGACTAGGCTGGTCCTCTTGCTCATTTCATACGTGAAAACCAGGCATCTAACGCTATCTAACAGGCTATTCGCCATAGAAACAACCTTGCATATGTCAGCATTAGCCTCAACCTGCCTCCTGACGAGAGCCTCCAATTCTTCTGTTTGCGGCGTATGGGTGAAGATATGATAAGAAATTATTACTTTGGCTCCATGGGCTTTAATTTTGTCAACAACTTCATGAAGGTTCCGCGTGTCCAACTCTATATCTATATAATCGAAGCCGGCTTCAGCAGCCATAATAAGCGACTCAATTCTCTCCCCCTCGCTTAACATGCATTCTCCGCCTTGCCCCTTATGCCTATTAGTCGCTATTAACGGAACAGAACAGACGCTGACAACCTCTTTAAGGCGGTTAACGCTCTCCAATAATTTTTCACTCATATAGTCTAGTCTAATCTCAATCAGATTAGCGCCGCTCTCTTCAGCCTCACGGACCCTATTAAAAAGACCTTGAAGATCTCTAGCGGGAATAGGAACGCAGACCCTTACACCCAAATTAACCCAGCCTTCCCTTTCACACATTAATCTTTTAATATAAAGGTTATTTGATTTTTCGGGATCATTGTGCTTTCGGATTAATATCTATTAATAAAGCAATTAAATAAAAAAATGATTTAAGCTTCAGAGTTGAAAATCAAAAGAATAAAGCAATTGCCTGGTGACGGTGATGCTTGAAACTCTTATCTTGAGTGATGAGGAAGTTAGAGATCTCCTCTCGATGAGCGATGTTATGAGGGTTGTGGAGTTTGCCTTTAGAGAGAAGAGTCTTGGGCGCACCCAAATGCCCCCAAAGCTATACCTAATTTTTGATAAGTATAATGGGGATCTAAGAGCCATGCCCTCATATATAGAAGCGATTGACGTGGTGGCAGTAAAAATAGTGAACTCGCATCCGGAGAATAGAGAGAAATATGGTTTGCCATCAGTTATTGCAACAATAATTCTAGTAGACCCAAAGAATGGCTTTCCATTAGCAGTTATGGGCGGGACAACTATAACGAATATGCGGACTGGCGCCGCTGGCGGAATAGCCGCAAAATATCTCGCTAGAAATGAATCAAAGGTTATCAGTCTCATTGGGGCCGGTGCGCAGGCTAGAACCCAGCTCGCAGCCCTCATAGAAGTCTTCAAGTCATTAGATGAAGTTAGAGTCTGGGACATAAATGAGAAGAACATGAGAGCCTTTAAGGAGGAGATGGATGCGAAGTATGGGCACATATGCCAAATAAAGACTGTTAAAAATGCTGAGAACGCTGTTAGGGGGGCAGACATAGTTGTGACGGCAACGCCATCTAGGGCGCCAATAGTTATGGATGAGTGGGTCTCTCCAGGAATGCACTTTAATTGTATAGGCGCAGACGCGCCCGGCAAGGAGGAGCTGGATCCGCGTATTCTTAAGAGGTCTAAAATAGTTGTTGATGATTGGGAGCAGGCTGCCCATAGTGGTGAAATAAATGTGCCGTTAAGCATGGGGATTATCTCAAAGAGGGACGTGTGGGCGGAGCTTGGCGAGATAGTTGCCGGAAAGAAGCCTGGGAGAGCCGGAAAAGACGAGATAACAGTTTTTGTTTCAACTGGTCTTGCAATACAGGACGCTGCAACTGCAGATCTCGCCTATAGGCGGGCACTGGAGAGAGGTGTCGGGAAAAGGGTTAGGATTGCTCTATAGGAAAAAAATAAAATCTCAGTAAACGTTACATGCTCTTCTTTTTCTTTCGCCTATCACAAGCAGTGTTTGCGCCCTGCTAAAGTGCTCTAGAACCTCACGACCTTTCTCCGTTAATTTATAGAGCCTTCGGCCATTCTCCTCAATAACGCTAACAAGATTCTGCTTAAGGAGAGAATTTAAAATTTCCCTGGAGTTTTCCCAAGATAAATTGCACTTATACATAATATTTTATGGCCCTTAAAACATCTAAATATAATTCGAGCTTAGATCTCTTTTTAGCCATCCTCATCACCAATTTATACGTTATTTAAATTTAACTTGAAGCTTGTGTAACCAACATAAGCATACTGACGGTTACACCACAATCTTCTCTTTGAGGAGCACTCAGTATAGGTTCCCCTTTTCAATTCCTTAGATAGGTTTCCTCCCAAGTGCTCCAAAATATTCTGTTAAGGGCTTTTACTAAGACCGTGCAGTTCGTGTAGAGGGTGACTGGCTTCCCCATTCTTCCTTCATCACTAAATTTTGGTTCGAGAAATAGAAACAGCCTTTCATCGTCAGAAGTCATAAAAGATGGTATTTCATGAAGCCCGCACCCAATATATTTGACATGGCATCTCCTCAAATCTCTCGTAAAGAAGATGGCTCCAGGTGAATCTATAGCAATGAGCATCACTTTAACCCCTCTCCCGGCAGCTTCTTCTATAGAGTCTAATAGTCCAGCATAATAGAACTTATATAAGTGATTCTCAAGGGCAAATATTCCGCATACCCTTCCTGTAGAAGCCTTAATGACGTCCTTCACTTTCAAGATGAGATTTTCATATCCCTCAAGAACCTGGAAAAATTCCTTTTTAGTTGGAGAGAGATCAATTTTAGGCAGAATCCTCAAGTGGCAGGGCGATGAACCTTAAAGGCTCTTCAAGTATGGCTGATACAAGCCCAATTTTCTGCAACTTCATCAGCACCTTATAGGTTTCAGCTATATTAAGCGAGAGAGCAGACGAGACCTCGCTGGCCTTTTTCTCCCTCCACTCCTTGCAAGAAAAATATATACTCTAGCCTCATTCTTTGAGAGACCGAGATTAATTAGGGCTCTTTCGATCTCACCGATCCTCTTTTCGCCTGATTCACCAGTCAGAATATTTTTTAATCTGTTTTTATCATGCCAACCCTTTATATATCCTTCCTTAGATAATTTTTAGAGAATCTGTGTACTAAAGAGCTTTGAGGGTTTTGAATGGTGCCTAAGTGCAGGAGATGCCGTGTAAACGGGGCTGAAGTTTACTTAGCCCATTCAAACCTGAGCTTATGCCCAGACTGTTTTATGCTCCTAACGGAGAGAAGAGTGAGACATACAATTGAAGCATATAAGATGATCTCCAGAGATGATAAAATTGGGGTTGCGGTTTCCGGCGGGAAGGATAGCTCAAGCCTAGCATATATATTAAATAGCCTCTATAATAAACTGGATATGATTCTAATATACATTGATCTAGGTATGCCAGAATATTCCAAGCACTGTCTAGAAAAGGTTGAAGATCTTACTAAGATGCTTGGAAGGGAACTCGTTGTTTATAGTTTAGAAAAGGAAATGGGATTCACGATAATGAACCTTAAAAGCACAATTTATGGCAGAAAACCGTGCTCCGCATGTGGAGCGATAAAGCGTTATCTATTTAATAAAATAGCATTTGATCTGGGATTAACGAAGATAGCTACTGGACATAACTTAGATGATACTGCTGAAGCCCTATTCAACTTTTACATTGAGGGGAACGTCAAGTCCCTCGTGAGACTTAAGCCATACCTGCCTAAAACACACCCAAAGATAGTGCCAAAGATAAAACCCCTAATAGGCTTAACTGATATGGAGTGTCTCTTTTACGCCGAGTATAGAAGACTGCCAATAAGAACCCTAGAATGCCAGTTCTCCAGAGGCTCTAGATCAGTTAGGCGAAAAGAATTATTGAATATGATAGTGGAGAAAATACCAAATTTCAAGCATACCTTCATAAACTCTCACTATAAGAGGATTCTACCACTACTGGAGCAGGCTCTTAAGGATCAAGGGGAGACAGAAATATATGATTGCCCAGCCTGTGGGATGCCAACATCATTGAGGGGGGCTCCATGCCACTTCTGTAAAATAGTTAGCCTAGCTAAGAGAGGAGAGATGAAACGGATAAAGTTGGAGGGCCCCCAATGAATTAAAGTGATTATTTTTTGAGTCTCTCCGCCTCACTTAACCTATTGTGGAAGCAGGTTTCTTCGCCTAGATGGCATGCTGGCCCCCTTGGTCTAACAACATATAGTATTGCATCTGAATCACAGTCAACAAGTATATCCACAACTTCTTGAACGTTCCCGGAGGTCTCCCCTTTCATCATAACCCTTCCATGAGACCGCCTATAGTAATGCGCGTAACCGGTCTCAATAGTCTTTTGGATGGCTTCCTTATTCACGTAAGCCAGCGTTAAAACTCTCCCAGCGCTCTCATCCTGAACAACAACTGGAAGTATTCCTCCGCCCTTCTCAAAATCCAGCTCATCTATGCTTATGTTCTTCAGAACCCTCATAACCTAACAGGCACACCCCTCTCGCGGAGATACCGTTTAATGACTGGTATTGGATATTTGCTGTAATGGAAGACTGAGGCGGCTAGAGCTGCATCAGCCCTCCCAGCAGTAAATGCCTCTAGAAAATGCTCGGGTTTACCAGCCCCACCGCTCGCGATGACGGGTATGTTGACGCGCTCAGAAATGCTTCTAGTTAATTCAATGTCATAGCCGAACTCTGTTCCATCCCTATCCATTGATGTAAGCAGTATCTCTCCAGCGCCCAATCTTTCTCCTCTCATAGCCCAATCAATGGCGTCTATGCCAGTTGGCTTCCGCCCGCCATAGATATAAACCTCAAACCAGCATGGCCCCTCAGAAGTATCAACGACATTTCTATCTGACCTCCGCTCATATCTTCTCTTCGCATCTATTGCTAGGACCACGCATTGCGATCCAAATGTCTCCGCGAGCTCTTTAATGAACTCTGGTCTCTCAACGGCCGCCGTGTTAACTGAGATCTTGTCGGCGCCATTAGATAGGACTGTATAGGCATCTTCAAGGCTCCTTATTCCGCCGCCAACGGTAAATGGTATATTTATCTCTGAGGCAACGGCCCTTACAACATCCTTTAAAATTTTTCTCTTCTCAGCCGACGCGGTTATATCAAGGAAGACCATCTCATCAGCCCCATCATCACGGTATCTCCTAGCCATCTCAACGGGGTCTCCGGCATCCCTCAAGCCAACAAAATTTATACCCTTAACAACCCTCCCATGATCAACGTCTAGACACGGTATTATACGCTTAACCAAAACCATTTCAGGGCACCACAAGATAGTACTTCATTTAGAGGAAACTTTTAAAGCTTCCTTTAGGCTGAAGCAGCCCTCATAGAGCGCCCTACCCACGATGACCCCGTAAAGGCCGAGGTTCTTCAGTAACATTAAGTCTTCTAGGCTTCTAACTCCACCGGATGCTATTATATTGGCGCCAAGATCCAGAATTTTAGAGAGGTTCTCAACGTCCGTTCCAGTGAGCAAGCCATCACGCTGAATTGATGTTACCAAGAGAAATTTTACGCCCATATCCACAAATTTTTTCGCAGCCCTCCTAAGATCAATACCCGTCTGTTCCCTCCAGCCATCTGTCATAACCCTTCCCTCCACGTGATCCAGGGCGACAACAATCCTACTATAGCCGAGCTCCTTCAGGAGGGTTTCAAAAGTTTCTGGGCTTTTGAAGGCTAATGATCCGATCACGACCCTACTGGCCCCAAGATCAATTAGTTGGCGCGCCCGATGAACATTTCTTACTCCACCGCCAACCTGAACAGGAATTTTCAGGGCCCGGATAATATCGCCTATAACACTGATGTTATCACCCCTTCCAAGGGCAGAATCCAAGTCAACTATGTGGATTAGCTGCGCACCCTCCGACTCCCACATCTTGGCGATCGCTACCGGGTCGCCGAGGCGATCATAGAATAATATGTGTTTGGGATCCCCCCTCAACAGCCTAACGACTCTGCCACCCATTAAATCAACTGATGGTATAACGAGCAAGAATAATCACCTAAGCTAATGCTTGATTATCTTCACGAAATTTCTTATAATTTGCTCGCCCGGCTTCTCCGACTTCTCCGGGTGGAACTGAACTCCGAAAATGTTTCCGCTGAAGATGACTGATGGAAAATTTACACCATATTCTGTTTCCGCGGCAACTATATCTTTATTCTCTGGAGAAACATAATAGCTATGGGCGAAGTAAAAGTAGTCTTTCTCGTCTATTCCGTCCAGAATCGGGGTCTGCTTAATTATCTTAAGGTTGTTCCAACCCATGTGGGGAACCTTGACAAATCTAGGGAGCCTAACAACCCGACCAGAAAATATGCCCAACCCCTCTCCAAAGCCTTCATCACTCCCCCAAAAAAGAACCTGCACGCCAAGACATATCCCAAGAACTGGAACCTGATCATCGAAGATAAGATTTAAGAGAACATCTTTAATCTTTCTGATCTTCTCGGAGCCAGCCATAAAGTTTCCAACTCCGGGGAGAACTATCCCACTAGATTTTTTCAGATCATTAGCGTCAAAGCATATTTTTACCTCGCAGCCGATCCTTTCAAGGGAACGCTTCACGCTAAAGAGGTTTCCAATGCCATAATCTACTATTGTAATCATTACAGGGCACCCTTTGAGCTCGGTATGCCATCTCTCTCAACATCAATTGATACTGCCTGTCTAAGGGATAGGGCGAGGGCCTTGAAGGCCGCCTCAACCTTATGGTGGTCATTTAATCCATACTGAACCCAGACATGCATATTTGCTCTGAGGGAGTTCGCCAGGGTTTCTAGGAAGTGATATATATCCTCGCACCGCATATCCTCGACATTCCTCCCCTCAAGCTTAAGATCTATCTTTGGGTAGGGCCTATTGGAGAGATCGATTGCTGCGAAGGCTAATGAGCAGTCCATTGGGACTATAGCGTATCCAAATCTCCTTATGCCGGCATGGTCTCCGAGAGCCCTCTTCAATGCCTCGCCTAAGCACATGGCTACATCCTCAATAATGTGGTGGCTTAGGTCGCCCCTAGCCTCAACGTATAAATCTATTAGACTATGGGTTGCCAGAGACCTGAGCATGTGATCTAAAAATGATATGCCAGTATTAACGCTCGCGGAGCCAGATCCATCCAGCCTAACGCTAACTTTAACCTCGGTCTCGGCGGTTCTCCTATAATAATCTGCCTCCCTCAAACTCTCATTCTCCTGACGGCCTCAATTATGAATGGTATTTCATTAGCGGATGGAGAAATAATATCACAGCCAAATTTAAGGAATTCCCCCAGAGCTTTATCCCGCGCGCCCGTGTACATATATACTCCGGCAAATATAAACCTTGGATCCAACTTATTAGCCCTATCAACTGTTAGGGCGTCCTCCATCGAGTCGCCTACATAAAGAGCCATTCTGAAGGGCTCTAGACCCCATGCTGACTTAAACAGCGGGTATGGATTGGGCTTTCTGAGACCAACCTTTAATAAACCCCTATTCAGGTATTCGCCCTCAATCTTCTCTATATCATCTAAGAAGACCAGCGCCTTTTGGTTAAAGAGGTCTAGAAGGAAACCAAGAACATATTTTGCGGGAGCAAATCTGCTTCCTGAAACTATCCCAAACCTAGCCCCGCTAATAAGCGTGGATAGCCTGCTGAAAGTCTCGGGATTAATTATGATCTTACTGTTATTTATTGTTCCAAGACCATAGAAGAACCTCGGCTCAATACCATACATTTTCCTAAAAAGTTCCGCCCCGCAAAAAATCTCCTCAAACACCGTCGTAATAACGCTCTCGCCAACCCGCTTTGAACCATAGAGGAAATCCTTTAAGAGAAAATAGATTTCCTTAGGAGTATTTTTTGAGGAGAAGATCGCCCTATCAACCGAGTTTACTCCAGTCTCATCAAGCATTAGAGTGAATTTTTTAAGATTCTCAGATAAAATTTTGACGTCAAAATTTATGTTTTCTCCATATGTTTTCTCTTTTATCGTCTTGATACGTTCAGCGACACCTTTTTCATGCCTGAGAAGCCCCACCATCTCAGTAAGCTCTCTTAGAAACTTTATTGGCATCTCACATAGCAGGAACATGAGTATGCCATAAGCTATGTCACAATCATCGTTAAATCCCCCGCTTCTCCTAAAAAGAAATATTATTTCATCAGAGACCAATTCCTCTGGGATGAGGTGGCCCGTAAGCGCCTCAAATATCCATTTAACAGTTTTTGATATCGCTTTATCGTAGGTTTCCCTCACATCTATTAGGACGCCGTCGCAATCGAATATTACCGCGTCTATTCTCTTAATATCCTTTAGCTTACTTTCCTTAACATAGGCATCGCCGAGATCGAATCCTATCCTAATATACTCTTTAGGCGCCTCCATGCATAACCTCCCTAAGCTCCTTGATGAAGCGCTCCATCATATGGCTTGGGGCAACAGTAACCCTTAAACAATTATTGAAGCTCAGCACCTGACCAATATTCCTTATAATGACACCCTTCTCCAAGAGATTCTTGTATACGGCTAAGGAATCTCTATCCACCTGAAATAGCACAAAATTTGTTTCGGAGGGGAATGCCCTCACGCCCACAATATTGTTGAGCGCGGTTATGAGATTAGCTCTCTCCCGCCTAATAGCGCTAATCGTTTCTACTATTTCATCCCATCGTTCAAGCATCTTAGCCGCCGCCTTAAGCGCTACCGTCGAGACGGAGTATGGCATCTGAAATCTCTCCTCAATAACCCTGGCGAGCCTCCTATTGGCCACGGCATAGCCAACCCTCAAGCCCGCTAAGCCAAATGTCTTAGAAAATGTTCTGAAAACTATTAGATTGCTAAGATCCAGCGCGGCGTCGGCCAATGTTGCGCCGGCAAAGTCGGCGTAAGTTTCATCTACCGCCACAGGCCCATCAAATCTTCCGGCCAGATCCAGTATATCCTCTCGCCTAAGCTGGTTAGCCGTGGGATTATTTGGTGAGCATAAGAAAATGATTCTTAATCTTGAAGTAGCCGCGGACAACATCGAATTAACGTCTAGGGAGAAGTCGTCTTTTAGCGGTATTCTCCTATAGTCGGCTCCCTGAATCCTAACGCAGCGCTCATAAATAGAGAAGGTTGGCTCTATTGACAGCGCCTCATCTCCATCCCTAAGAAAGATCCTTGAAACAAGGTCTATCAGCTGATCGCTCCCAGCCCCAATCACTATACATTCCTCTGGAACACCGATGAAATTGCTTATAGCCTTCTTCAGGAAACCATATTCATCTCGGGGGTATATTCTCGGATCAGCCTCCTCGATAACCTGCCTTAAAACATCCTTTAGAAGGTCGAGTGGCACAAAAAAGTTCTCATTTGAGTTAAGCTTAAGTATTTCATCGGGCTTTCTCCTAAGTTTTAAGGCTAAACCCTCAATTGTTTCTCCAACATCATATATGCTTAGGCTCCGAGCCTCGCCAATAGTCTCCTCAATAATCTTTTTTCCAGTCAACCCTTAACCCTCTCGCCTATAGCTAATGCATGATTTACTAGGCCCTCGCTCTCAGCCATGGTTATAGCGCTCTCCGATAATTTTCTCAAAGCCTCCTGGGGGCACTCGGCAATAACAGTAAATTTAATGAAGTTTAGGACTGAGAGGGGCTGATAAACGTGGCCGTATCCACCTGTTGGGATCACATGGTTTGTTCCTAAGCAGTAATCGCTTATGGGTGCTGGCGACGAGCCGCCGATCAATATTAGCCCAGCAGAATAAACTTCCATGGATAATCTATGAGCATCCTCAGCGATTATTTCCAGGTGCTCCGGAGCAAAATTGTTTATGAATTTTATGGCCTCGTTCATGTCATCTGCAGTCAGCAATAATATATCTCCGTTCAGCCGGGCATCTTTAACCAAGCATTTTATATTCTCATACACACACTCAGCCAATCTTGATGACGCGGTAACTAGAATGGCTATGCTTCCGGGACCATGCTCCATCTGGGATGCTAGGTCTAATGCAACATGATATGGATTGGCGGTCTCATCCGCTAAAACCATTATCTCGCTTGGACCAGCTGGATGATCAATTGGAACATCCCGGGAAACCAGCAGTTTGGCGGCCATAACATACTGATTTCCTGGCCCAACAATCTTTTTAACTGGTTTGATGCTCTCTGTTCCATAAGCCATTGCGGCTATGGCTTGTGCCCCTCCAACTCTGTAGACTTCATTTACACCGCATATGTCGGCTGCCACAAGGGTTAAAGGGTGAACCCCACCGTTTTTTGATGGGGGGGTGCAAACAATAACCCTTGATACGCCTGCAACCTTTGCTGGGATAACTGCCATCATGAGTGTGCTTGGGTATGGAAATCTTCCTCCCGGCACATAGCAGCCTATGCTCTCAATAGGCTTTGGTCTCCAGCACACCTTAACGCCTAGTTCATCAGTATACTCGAAATTCATTTTAGAGAGGAGATTCCTCTCAACATCATATATTCTCTTTTTAGCGGTCTCAAGCGCCGATATCTGCTTCTCGCTAACCATGCCATAAGCTTCCATGATCTCTTTTGGGTTAACCCTAAGCCTATCAGCATTCAATTTGACTCCATCAAATTTTTCGGTGAGCTCTATTAGGGCTTGGTCACCCCGCTCCCTAACGTTTTTGATTATCCCCTCAATATAGCTCAGTAATTCATTGTTTAGGATCCTCTTTCTTGGCCACCTATTCCTCAGGAGAATCTCCTGCATCTCGTTAAGCCTCATTATCTTCGCTGGCAACTTTAGATCTCTCCAGTCTTCTCTTCATTCATGGATATCTCCTCTAATGGGAGAACCTGCCTAGGCTCATAGACAACCAATCCTTGGGCGAGTCTCCTTAATGTTGGGAGAATTTCTAGGAACTGGTTTTTATCTATCACTGTATTTACGGAGTACCAGTTTTCGTCTGCTAGGGGCGCTATCGTCGGCTTTTTGAGGGCTGGAAGCTTCTCTAGAAGCTGTGGGAGATTATCCTTGTGTACGTTAACGAATATGTGCAGTTTCTTTTTGCCGTCAATTGCACCCTTTAGGAGGGTTAGGACGTCATATATTTTCTCACGCTTCTCCGGATCCTTGAGGGAACCCCTATTCGCTATCAGCATCGCTGAGGACTCCATTATAACTTCAACCGGCTTTAAATTGTTCCGCTCAAGAGACTCGCCGGTCTCCATCACGTCGATTATTGCGTCTGCCTCCTCCGGGGGCTTGGCCTCGGTTGCCCCGAAGGAGAGATACAATGCAACCCTGTAGTTCTCACCTTTCCTCCACCATGGTGTAACCATCAATGGCTCCTTATCGCCATAAAGCCTTCTATAAGCTGGATCATTCATTAGATACTCGGCTGAAACATTAAGGTACTCCGTTGATATCCTTAGAATTCTGTCTTCCCGGCTGAACTTCTCAAGTAGGCTTGAGAGATCCTTCACGTCGGTCCAGACTTTTGGAACTGCCAGGACGAGCTTAACCCCACCGTACTCAAGGTTTAATAGGACCTCCACGTCTACGCGCGCCTCTCTTATCCAGTCTATCCCGGTTATGCCTATGTCATGAAGCCCATCTGCGACGAGCATTGGTATCTCCTGTGGCCTGAGGATCTTCAGCTCTATCTTCGGGTCGTTTATTGAGGGTCTATATGAGCGGTCTGCGCCCGATATAACGTAGCCAGCCCTCTCCAGCAGCTTGAAGGCGCCGTCGGCAAGGTGTCCCTTTGGTATAGCAAAACTAATCTTGCTCATAATAGGTCACCATCATTTCCATCATCTTATCTGTTAATATGTGCCAAAAATTATGCATAGACAATAATGTCTTTCTGAGGGAAGAGAATACGCTAATAAAAGTGAATACGTTCACCTGACAATCCTTGCACCACAAGTAAAGATGTAAACAATGGCTTTCTATATAAATTTTATCCCTTAAACCTTAAACTTTGAACTTTAGACTTTTGTTTCAGAAACTACCTCTCCCTCTAGGGAGAATTATTTTATATTACTCTGCCAGCCGGGGGTCTAGATTTTATGCTTATAAAATTTCAGCCGTTGAAGTTGATTTAGCTATAAGCCCTTAGGTTCGACTATGTCGCCCGTGGCCTTTAGAACCCATATGCACTCTTTTTCGGCTCTCTCGGTTAGGTCTGGCATGGCTAGGCTTGTGTAAACGACCCTAAGTATTTTTGGTCTCAGCCTGTCTTGGTATAGGTTTCTAAGCGTATCTGGTTTGCTGTTTAGTTCGTCTATGATGTTTTGGTATGCTCTAACGGGTGCCTCACCTATAACGCATAATCCTTCTGTAGCCCCGTGGATGCTCAGATTTAGCTCTGGTAGGGTTTGGGTGTTATTTTAATATTATAGCATAATTTAATGATCCGAAAACTCTCTGAGAAAAATTTCAATAAAATAAAAAATAGGGAGTGGTGTTATGTTGCTTTATGCCATTATGGTAATGTATCCCAGAAGCTTCTGTCTGCTGTTTTCTGTGCGGTTTTCGGATCAGCTGGGCCCGGATATACGCCTTCGGGTAGCGGTAATGTGTCACCTGAACTATTGAATTCTTCAAGGGCCTTAGCAACGCTTAGAATCAAGGTTCTATTGTCACTAGCGAAGGCTTCTTTCCCTTTAGCGACGAGACTTGCTCCTGTGCCTAGGTCATCGTCTCCGAAGGCTTGGACATTGAGTATAGCCGCAACCAATTGCTGAAGCAGTTGCATCCTGGCCTGATCAAGCAAACTCCTCCTAGTCTTACCATCAGATTTATATGGAATGCTCGACCAGAAGGCGCCAAAGAGACTACCTGTATTATTGATTTCTTTTGAACCTATAGTTTTATTTTCTATGCCCTGCCAAGTGCTCCACGTGAAATTATAATGGGTTGCCCAGAAACCTTGAGTTCTCGTGATAATCTTAGTGTTGCCAAAGTTATTTCCTTCACTAATCTCTCCAGATCGCAGAGTGACAGTTAATTCTTTAGAAGTTGTACTTCTCCAATATTTTTCCAGAACCTCCACAATAGTGTAGTTTCCAGCATCCAGCCCATCAAAGCAGTAGTATCCATTTTCATCTGTGGTTGTCTCAATACATGTGCCATTTTCATAGTAGAGCCGTATCTTAATGCCTTTAACACCGGGTTCGCCATCATCCCATACACCATTCACGTTGGCGTCATAGAATTTGTATCCGCATATCTTAGCAACCAAGTCTACTGAGGCGGTCGCATTAGCCGAGACAACTAGGCCTAAGGCATCCTCACCCTCTACAGTAACCGTGTTCACTAGCGGATCTGGATCTCCAACTTTAACAGTATATGTTAGCGTAAAGATTTCGCCTTCGCCTACACCTAGTTCCTCGATGGTCAGCGGTTCTTCCAATAATAATGTATCTGTGACGTTCACGTTGTATAGTGGGCAGTCGCCGATGTTAGTCACATTAATGGTGTATTCGATTACGTTCCCGGCGTAAGCCCTAGTAACATTAGCAACCTTAGTAACGTTTATGGCTGGATGGAGAATGTCAACAGTCCATGAAGCGCTGTCAGAAACCTCCTTGCCTAGTGGGTCTACTCCTGTGGCGTTAGCCGTGTTCTCTGTTGGATCTTCAGTCGGCTGAATAGTGACTATCTCTTCATGTTTTTCGCCTGGCTTAAGCGTTCCAGTCCAGCTTATGCCGAGTAGTTCATCCTCAAGCGTGACGTCAAGATCGCAGTCGCCTGTGTTAACAACCGTAACATTATATTCAACCCAGTCTCCACCATGAATCATGGTCACATTAGCCGTCTTAATAACATCTATGCTCGGATGGAGAACATCAACAGTCCATGTATCCCATGCTGATACGCCTTGATCGCAGTATACTGTTGCATTATTTATCAGCGGGTCCGGATCAGTACCCTTAACAGTATAGTCATAGTGGACTAGAATCCAATGGTTCAGATCTAATGCGTCAGTAACATCGATTGTTCCAGTAACATTATCATCTATGCGTATGTTGGTTAACTGGACGTTCCCAGTATTAGTCACATTATAATAATATCTTATTGTGTCGCCGACATGAGCCATGGTTGTATTAGCGGTCTTCCAGATATTTATGGAAGGATACTCTTGTGGCGGCGCGGCTGGTTTAACTTTAACTGTAACTGGAACATCCCTATGTCCTTGACTTATACTTGTGGAAGGATCCGATGTTATACTATGTATGTGTACATGAACCTTTGATCCTGGATAGTTGTGCGCGCCTTCAGCGATATGCGCCTCGAAATAAAGTGTGCAATTGTCACCCTTATTAATCGTGAAATTCCAGCTGAATTGGAGCTGCTGTATACCGCTCTCCCACTCATTGGGTGATGGACCAGCGATGGATGGAGCCACGTGATCACCATTTCTCCACATCATGAAATTTCTGGTGTCATTTAATGCGTAATAGGAACCATCATAGTAGTCAAGGTGAACCGTCACATTTAGGTTGTAAGATCCCTCTTCATCGCTTGTAATCTCTATTTTGAATGGAATCCAGTCACCCTCATAATATCCTTTAACATCACCATGAGTCCACTCCGGTGTAGGGGTAAGAGTATAACCCCACAGCTTTGGAGTTATTGCTCCAGCCCTAACGGGTACCGAGAATGCTGCCAGCATTGATGCTGCCAAGACCGATACTATCAATAGCCCAATAAACTTGCTCCTCATATTTTTAATTTTTCCTCCCTCTTTCATTTATTTTTCCAACTGGTTTGAGACCTCCTTTTAGCCCTCTTCTGTCTTTTTGAGCTTCTCTTTTTCATGCTTGATCTTCTCTAGGCAGGCTTCCCGGACGAAGGCTGAGCGGCTAGGCCAGTAGCCGAGCTCCTCGATTAGGCGGTCGATCTCCCCAAGTATATTGATGGGGATTGAGACAACGCCGAAGGTGACGCGTGCCCTCCGCCCAGCCTCGCCATTATTCTTATCCTCATCCTCCGGATCTACGGCAATCAATGATTTTTTTACCTCATGGGCTAGAACCCCAGACCGCAGAGAACAGCCGGAGGTCTAACCATAGATAATAAATCTATATTTGTAGCATATATGCTTTTTCCATAATTATGTATAATCATATATAATATAGTGATCAATCTGGCGGGAAGAAAGAAAAATTAACAAGAACATTTAACATTGAGACTAAATTTCCATTTGAGTGGTGATTACCTGTCATCCTCGACATAGCCGATTATGAGCCTCCGCTTCTGAGCGGTTTCCATTCTTCTTCAATATTGGTTCTCTCAGAGACCACGATAAGCCTCCCTGAGCTCGCCACATATGTCATCTGCATCCCAGGCTGATCACCATAGCATAGTGATCTAATAGCCCCATCATCAGTAACCCTTAAAACCGCTTTAACCCAACCAGCGTATCCAGAGAACCTCCCGATGATCATCTAATATCTCACACCAAGACTTAACAGGCTCAAACTCCACCTTTATCCTCCGCCTAGAAAGGCTGTCATAGAAGACCCCATAAATCATCTTCCGACGCTGATGCCAAAGAAACTCTTTTGGGCTCATGTTCTTGAAGCGCCAGACCTTACCCTCAATAGCGCTTTCACCCGCAAACTCATTCTGAGGGGTGAACCCCGCTGGCCACATAAATCGCTTAGTCTATCGCGAAGCTTCCTCAAGCATTCTCCACCATAAACGATTATGTCAAGGTCAGAAAACTTTGGGTTATGGAAGCCATAGAGAAGCGAGCCGAAAACGCCGAAATCTTCTAGCGAGAACCCCTGGCCCTCAATGAGCAGCGCAAGGACCCTTTGAAGAGAACGAATCAAATCATCGGTCTGATCTAATCCAATAAGTCTTCGGAGACCCTCACAGGGCCTCCTAAACCTCTCTAATGGCCTCATATCTCACCCCAATAACCCTCCTACCTAGAGGCCTATAATCCAGCATGTACTTAGGATATCTTTCCGATAGTAATCTCCATCCCTCATCCCCATAAAACTTGTAGAAGACTGTCTTTCCATCGCTTCTGAATGCCTTTGGATTACTTGATCGATAGATTTCTGAGGGGGCATACTCGACATCACATATATAACCATTTGAGGGATGAGAGTAGCCTAAAACCCTAAAGATGAGGCCCTCAGGGGTAATTATTGCGTCGCGGTCTCTAAGCCTTATATGGGCCAAATGTACTCTTCCCCGCCGCCAGCAGTTCCAACAACAACTTGATGGAAGAGCCCGCCGCTTAAAGTATCCTCAACGCGCTCAAGAACCCCGGAAACCATAATTCTATCTCCTCTCCTCGCAACATTCCTATAACATCCAATCATTGAAACAACCCTTCTTGGAACCATCTCGCCCGGAAGCTCCGAGCTATACTCGAGCGGAGAATAATCTTCTATCTCATAGATTGCCGGGCGGAACATTGCTTCGCTATCGTCTTTAATCCTACACTTAAACCTAACTGGCTTTATAGGCGTATAACGATACTGGCCATATCTAACATTCACCTCCTCAGGCTTTCGGACGGCAGTATACATGAAGAGCCTATCCCCATATCTAAGCCTGTATTTCCTCGCAGCATCCAACCTATTCTTAAAGATATATTGGAGTAAGCCCTCCTCAGCCATTCTCTTCACGGCGGCTTCAACCTTCCTAAAGTTGCCCCCACCATACACGACGATGTCTATATCAGACTCCCCGCTATGCATGTTTAGGGCTATAGATCCATGCAAGCCGAAGTCCTCAAGAGGAACATTAGATGCACCTGAAATAAGCATTATAAGGTCTAAAGCCATCTCCTGGAGCCTATCCCTGCCCGTCTTCTTAAGAAGGGCCTGTAGACAGACTCTTGGTACAAAAACTTTTCTGACATGACTGAGTGGAACACTGATGATCTCCTTACCCCTAAATGGACAGAAGTAAACGTAGTTGGGGAAACTCGATTTTAAAGTTTTTATAAGCATTTTATAGTTGTCGGCGGTGTAGAGCTTCTCGGCGCGGAGAAACTCGATCCCGCAGCACTTCCACCTTCTTTCCAGTAAGCGAATATTAAATAGGTCTTTAAACCTTGAGGGAATATACTTGAGGAAAGAAAAGACACGACCTTCCGGATGCTCGTAACCAAACACGCTAAAGATAAAATCTTCACTAGTTAATAGTATATCTCCATCCATGGGAGGCAATTTCTTAGTGGATACCATAGGGCATCAGCAACAATACCATGTAACCCACAACAAATATTTATTCCTCCACATATTATACTCAAATCCTTTCTTCAGCGAGAAATAAACCTTTCACAGTTTTCAAATAACAGCTAACCTTTAATAAATAGGTGCTCTTTATTTAAGATTGTTGAATCCATGGCATTACCAGTGTTTCCGCAGAGATATTGCGGCTATTGATGGATGCCCCCATGCAAAAGATCACTAAAGAAGAGCAAGGGGATAATTAAGCGTGATCCCAGTTAAGGTGATAGATTGGAGGAGAGGAAATTGGTATTGCAGACTTTTATGCTTATTTTAGTGGCGCTTATATTGTTTATTACAGTAGCATTATTTCTGATATCAATTCTGATCACTGGAACCCTTCTAGGGCTTGTTTTACTCGCCCTCTCATCTAAAAAAGCCGCTGTAATACTGATTATCCTAGGGTCAATATTAATTATCTCTGGGGTTCTAGCACTATTACGCTGAGAACAAGAATAGAACTAAGATTTCCCCTTGTGGTAGGACTCAATCTTTATCTCCCAGAGCCTCTCTTAGCTAAGCCCTCAATATACTCTTTTCTCTCTAGTTCCCTCAACCATTCAACCGGTATAGCTTCCACGCCATGGTATGCGCCCCCTATGGCCCCGGCCATAGCCCCAATAGTATCCACGTCGCCGCCGAGGCTCACGGCATATTCTAAAGCGCTCCTAAAGCTAGGAAGATTGCGTAGAAAATAATATATTGCAGTTGGGACAGAATTAAATGTCTCGAGACCATTCCCAAGCTCCCTAATAATAATAGACTTATTCTGCTCATTAAGCAAAACACGAACCTTCTTGAGCTTAAGCTTATAAACATCGCTTTTTTGTAATGCCTAAAAGCTCCTCAATAAAATCGTTTGGATTAATCCCCCTGCGTCTGTCGGATCTAACAGCTAGGGCGACTGCGCACGCCTGTATGACGGTGCCCTCAATTCCAAGCTTATGCGCATAAGTTGTTATACTCTGATTGCAAGCAATCTCCACCAGCGTCTCCAGATCGTCAAAGTAGAGGCCAACCGGAGCAACCCTCATGGCAGCCCCATTTCCAAAGGAGCCCGCTCCGCCAAAAAGCCTTTTAGCAGCCTCATTCCATGGAACACCCGACTTAATCAGCCTAAAAACTCTTGGCGGGCCAATCGCATAGCCTCTCCAGGGCTCCTCTTCATAGTTTCTTATGAAGATCCACGCCATATGGTCTCCATTGAAGCACCTGTTAGCGATGAGCGATTCAGCAACACTATCATCATATGCGTATCGTCACTCCACCTTCTACTGTAAGAGCCAAGCCAGTATCCATAACCCAATGCGTCACTAACAGCACAACCAAGCATGCACCCAATAAACTTGGATAACACGTTATTATCCAGCATCAAATGGTAAATTAATTATAAACTTTAATTAATGATACCCTTAAAAATATAATTATAATCGCATGGGAGATTTCTTGAGTTGCCAGAAAGTTGGAGACAACAGATAAGGTATGGTTGGATTATAGTTGGTTTAAGCTTCGCAATGTTTTTTATGGCTTCAGGGGCGCAAATGGCTTTTCCAGTCTCGCTCGTCTCTATATCGAAAGAGATGGGCTGGGAAATATCTTCACTAGGCCAGGCTATGAGCATCTGCATGCTGGCTACGGGTCTCTCAATGCCAACAATTGGAAAAGTAACTGATAAGTATGGCCCCAGAATTGTCAGCTTGCTTGGATATACTATATCTGGAATAAGCACACTCCTCTTACCTTTTGTCTCAGCGATATGGCAAGTTTATCTACTTTATGGAGTTCTATTAGGCTTCACTTGGCATAGCACTGGCATGGTTGCTTCAACAACCTTAATATCAATGTGGTTCACTAAGAAGAAAAGCTTACCCCTAAGCGTTTTCCAGTCCGCTTATCCGATTGGCTGGTTTTGCACAGCGCCTTTAATTGGGAGTCTCATACAATATTATGGATGGAGGGGTACGTGGCTTTTACTTGGCATAGCATTCATGTTGGTAGTTGCCATCTCAAGCTACTTTATCAGAGAGCCGGAAAAATCTTATATTAAGATCTTAGGCAGAGATGGATTGAATGAGAAGATCCATGTGAGAATAGCTGTAAAAACACGCTTTTTCATGATTATTGGAGTTATTATTATGTTTATGTGCGGATTTACGGATATACCCTTCGCTCAACTTTGGCTTCCAATAAGCATTGAATGGGGAATAGGGGAGGTTGTAGCATCTTACGGGCTTGGGTATATGGCAGCAACGGCGTTTATTGGAACCATAGCTATAGGGTCGCTGCCAAAAAAACTTGGCTACAAGATGCCATTTACAATCTTTTATATAATTAGGGCCGTCGCTTTGGCGTTACCTCTATTCTTAGTAAAGTCAGTAGCGGCATATTACATGTTTATAGTTTTATTGGGTCTAAGCTTCTTTGGGATGGCTCCAGTCTCTTCTGCTTGGATTGGGGAAGTATTTGGGGAAAAGATTTTAGGTGGGCTGCTTGGGCTCTCAGGGTTTATACATTTCGTAGGCTCTGCGCTCGGCATATACGTATTTACTATAATGAATAGCATTTATGGAACATATTATACAGCGTTTCTCACGAGTTTTGTTCTAGCATTAATAATACTTGTTTTTTGCTGCCTAATTAAATCGCCAAACCCCAAAAATATAAAAAACTAAATAAAGGGAAACTCCTTTCCTCTGAAGGATTTTCCTAGTCCTTAGGTTGCCGCCCTATTATCTTTATTGCTGAGTGAATAATACATGATGTGACGGCTAATGCTGATATTGTCTCTGGAACGGCTATCCCCATCTTATACACACCCGCCCACCAGAGCGCCCAAGACAGAAAACCCACTGCGAATGCCAACGCCGCCAAAATCGACTTTTTCTCTAGAGAATAAATGATGCATGAGATCCCAGCCAAAATGAAAAATATTACTGACACAATAAAATGGATTTGCCCATATATTTCATCAAATGCCGCAACTGCCTGTAGCATTAAAGCTGATAACGTAAGCGAAACGCTAGTATACTTAGCGTAGCCTGCCAAGGATTTAGCTGAATATAGGGCTACCAAGAAGCCAGATACCAGCAGGCCGAAGTTAAAAATAGGCGCAACAATACTATTCTTGGCGTGTCCAAGATCACTCAATGCATTAACACGCCAGCTAAAGGATGGCGATAAATAAATTGAGAGACCAATACAAGTATATGCTATTAGCGGACCAATTATTCCCAAAATGACAAAAATTTTATCCTTTCGCAGATCGCTTTTCCCCATTTGAGCCCTCCTATATCACCCAATAGAATTTATTAGAGCCTATAAACCTGAGTTAATTTAACCCTGAGGAAGGGTTCTTCTCCTAGCAAAGTATATTGTTGTTACCGTTAAAAAGCAGCAGACAACAAGCAATATTATTGCCAAAGATCTAAAGAGATTTAGCTCACTTAGATAAGTCTCACATCTTGATGAGAGACTCACATAACTACTCATCAATTCATTATACTTGGATGTTAATTCTTTATATCTAAGTGTTAATTCAGAGTAGCCCTGATTTAGACGCATTATTTCCATCTCCTTTTCCTTAAGAATCACCATGATATTCTCTGGAATCGATGGGAGACCTTCCGCAACCTCACGTATTTCACGGGCCATTTTATAAGCATCTAGCGCCATTCTCCAAGCCTCCACATAATTCATTCTAGAATATTCATCATCTATCTCACCCAGTAATTTTCTAGCCCCGTTAATTCGATCTTTTATTTCCCTCATCTTTTCTGAATCAATCTTTTGGGGGAGAATACCCTCAATCTCCGAGATAATCCTATAGGTTTCTATAAGGAGTTTATCCGTGTGTATGCGGGCTAAAGCATCCTTATCAAAGGTGCTGAATCCATACTCGTATGAGAAGTAGCTCATGGCGGAGCATACGAAATCCTCAAGATCACCGTAGACGTGCGGGTGGGCTAAGCCGAGCATATGCCCAACCTCATGTATAATTGGCTGGGTGAAGCCAAAGCCCTTCCCCTCTTGTCTGGGCTCAACATGCTCGCCATAAAGAAGATCCTTTTGGCTTAACCCTATTAGGGCGAACTCCTCGAAGGCAGCACCCCATATCGTAGAGGGCTCTGGGCTACGCCTCAGTATCAGCCACTTATACTTGAACATGAAGTGATAGTCTTGGCTCAGGGCGAGGGCTATTACTGGTATAACATGCCCATCTTCTTCAATACTTTCTGGGATGAACATGTTTAGGTTTTTCTTAAGATATTCGTATATTGGCTGGGCATCTATATAGGATTCATTCATTGGAGAAGAAAAGAGATACCTATGCATCCAGGAATCAAGCCTTCCAGAATATTTATTGAGTAGATTGCCAAGTTCGGGCAGATCCGTAATATTTAAGAATCTAACTTCAACGTTAACTTTGGATAAAGGCAACAAGCTATTTACAGCCTCTCTAATTAATATAGGATCCACAGATTCACTTATTGGAGCAATCATCTTCTCGGATTCATTTCTACAATCGATTATTGATATTTTAACCGTAAATTTTTCGCTCCATGGAGGATTATAAACGAAGTCCGGCGCTGCCAAGTTATAAATAAATTCCCATATATGATCGGCTAAGAATTCCATTATCCATTGTGAACCACCACTCGTGTAGGGATCAATGGACTGATCCTCCATGACAACCTGGATTGGAAGGTCATACCACATTGAGACGAAAGTCGGCCCAGCGCTTAAATCGAGGAACCAGAACCTTCCTGATCCACCCCACCCGACAGCGAACTCCCTATATCGTAGTCTATAGCCCCTATCAAGATCAGTATAATTCACTTTATAGTAATGAGCTTCAACCTTTGGTGGAGTAAGCCCGAATGTCCTTGTCACCAAAAAGTTTCTTATGTCCTTATAGGCTGCTGAGGGTAAACCATCCCTTAGATCCGCTATTATAAACATGTATCCATTCTCAGGCAGCCCGCCAAGCTCATCTAGATGCTCCATCAGCCACCCTTCAACCCTTCTAGCATCGTAGAGGGAAGCCGAAACCATTGTAGGCTTCGTCACGAACCAGTCTCTTTCAAAATCAAAAATGTAGAACCATGGATTCTCCCCCTCAAACCTCTCCTCAATACTCTTAAGGAACTTTATAAAGCGCGCCCTAAACGATGAAGAAGCAAACACAAAATCATAGTTAAACTTATAGATAACGCCAGTAACATTATCATCCACAAGAATGCGGCAAACCTTCTCCTCCGGAAGCAATTTTTCAAGCGCATCTACATTAATTATTTCCTGATCAAAGTATGGACCTATAAATGCCACCTTAATTGTTAATGGGACAATTCTAGATACATTTATCTTCCCAATAACTGTTTGATCAGCAAACGCCACATCGAAAAGATAACATGAAAGCAGGAGTATTAATATGAAAAATACCATTGAATACGCGTGTCTTTTCATGGCTATATTATCCTTTCCGCTTTATATAAATATTAAGGTATAAAACGCGGCAAGAGAAGCCCCCTTACATCATCAGGAAAATGCCTAACCAAACCAATAGAGACAGCCTCCACCTTACCACTCGGAGTATCAAAAATATCATGTATGGCTGCAAGGTTAACGTAACGCGTTCCACAACCTCAGGATAATGAGGACAAACCTAAAAGTTTTATAAAAAGAGGACAAAAAAAGAGGAAGAGTTATTCCTTACGGGTTGGAGGTTTATAGTCAGGGGGTAGCACTGGAACCGCATGTTCATCTAAAACTGGCTTTGTGTAACAAATTATTTCTATAAATGGTCTACGGACGTTTCTGAAAACAATTGGTGCATGAACTAATCCTGCAGGTATATGAATACACGAGGGCTTTGTAATTATATATTTCTCTGCATCTTCTCCACAACCAAGCCAGAACTCGACCTCTCCTCCCAGGTCTGTAGGATTATCGGGGTCGGTTCCAACGAAAAGGAAAACTTCATCCGCTGTATGATACATTGGCCAGCCGCGAAAAACTATTTCTCCCTCTTTAGTGCGAAACAGGGGAGGCCATACCTCACCTTCCGGTTCATTTGGTAATCCAGAACGCGCCCTTTTCATATGCTCCTTAACAAACTTACTGTTTGGGGGTATTACAGTAACGTCTGAAATACCATCCCGAACACCATCTCTCCTTATTATCATTATTTCAAAGTGGTGAGTAAGCGAAGGTATATCATTAGAATCTACCCAAAACATTTCACGGAAAGGCTTTTGACCTGCTGGCGCTGGATAAGACACATATAATATTTCATTAATATACCGTTCATACTTTCGCTTCATTTTTTATCACCATAAACCAATGGTTAGTAATTGATATTTAAGCCTTGTGACACGAGCACGGATGTTCTAGGATATGTTTCTGACCTTAAAAACTAAACCTCCTCTTAAAGGGTGAGATATTTTAGAGCACGCTCCTAAGAAACTTTTCACAACCTTTTCCTCTCCTATATTTAAAGGTAAACAATAACAAGAAGCTTTTATATCCATTAAGAAAAACAAATTACAGGACGAGTTATAAGGTGAGATCATTTGATATTTGGCATTGCATCCACCCCATACTTTTGGGACGATATAAAAAAGTTTATAGAATGGTGTACTAGGGTTGAGGAGATGGAGTTTGATTCTATTTTCATCGCTGATCATTATCAATTTCCAGTGCCTCCATTTTATTCCAACAGCTTAATGGATGCTTGGACAACTATATCGTATATTTCAGCTAAAACTAGCAGAATCAAACTAGGTAGTCTTGTCAGCCCCATACCAAGATATATCCCAAGTCAGTTGGCAAAACTGATAGTTAATGTGGATATATTTTCTAATGGTAGAGTTATAGCTGGCTTCGGTATGGGATACTCTCCCGAGGAATTCATAAATTATTCACCCTTTTATTCCATTGATGAGCCAAAGGTATTGTTTGAGAAATTTAAGGAGGGGCTGGAGGTCATACTTAAGCTCTGGACGATGGATACGGTGACATTTAGGGGAAAATATTATACTCTAACTGATGCTGTACTCTCACCTAAACCATTACAGAAACCGCATCCCCCAGTATGGATTGGAGGGGTTGGAACGAAGATATTAAAGCTCACGGCAAAATATTCTAATGGTTGGGTGCCTTCAGCCCTTCCAACCCGTATATTCACTTCACGTACTGTTCAATCTATTGAGAATTATGAGAATTGCATGAAGATCATACAAGAACACCTTAAACACTATGGAAGAAAAACTAGCGAATTCACATTCAGCGTTTTAATTAGATTTGAATCTGATCCCATCAACCTAGAAAAAGAGGCCGCAAGCATAATAGAGAAGTATAAGGAAGTTGGGTGCCAATACATAGTTATAGAATTCTCCCCAATATATCTTAAAAGATATATGGAATTGACAGAAAAGTTTGCCTGCGACGTAATGCCTTCATTTACCTAGATTATCTCCATGAAACGCTTGCCAAATCTCTCTGAAAAAATGTGGAGAAAAGATTATTTTTTATGAGGGAAAGATAAGTAGATTGTGATATATTATGGAGAGATTAGAGAAACTTCAAGAAGATCTTGAAAAAGCCAATTTGAGACTGAGACCCTACTGGGATCGCAGATATCTAAAGAATGTTGAAAAGTGGTCTAAGCCTGTTTATAAAGTAAAAGAGGAAAGAGACATATATATTACTATGTCTGATGGGACAAAAATATGCCTAGATGTCTTTCGCCCTGACGATGAGGGATGTTTTCCAGCGTTAGTAGCTTGGGGAGGATACGGAAAAGATCTTCAGTCTATAGATATACCTCCTCAGCCATGGGAATCCTACATGTTTAATCATGATGTAGAGGTCCCAGATATCAAGTTTTTTGTCAAGCGTGGCTACGCCGTTGTTATTCCAGATCCACGCGGCATAGGTAAGTCTGAAGGTGTATGGAAGATGCCTTTCAGCAGGGAGGAAGTGCAGGATTGCTATGAGATAATAGAGTGGGCTGCTAGACAGTCTTGGTGCGATGGGAATCTTGGCATGATCGGGCTCTCCTATTTTGGAACAATACAGTTACTGGTTGCGGCTCTACAACCACCCCACTTAAAAGCGATATGCCCGTGGGAGTGCCATTATAATTGGTATGACCGAAACTATCCAGGTGGTATCCTAACAACATTCCTCTGGGTTTGGGAGAGCGAGGTTCCCTTCCGAAAAGCTAAGCCATATTCTATTGAGTTGTATAGCGAGGAGGATCTTAAAAGAAAAGTTAGAGAGAGACTAGAGGATCCAGATATAAAAAATAACCCTTACTTCTATCAATTCCTAAAACCCTGGGAGAATGGCGGATGGCCACAATCACACCCATGCTTCTTTGATGTGATTCTCCATCCTACTGATGGAACCTTCTGGCATGAAAGATGGGCAATCGCCTCAATAGTCAATAGAATAAAGATTCCAGTATATTTTGGCGGCCCATGGTATCTAACAGCTTACACTGTGGGCCTCATCAAAAGCTTTCTTGAGTGCACAAGTCCCCATAAAAAGCTGATATTTTTCCCGTCAGAATTCAAGTTGCCTAAGCTGCCGGAATTAAAGGAGGAGATTTTACGCTGGTATGATTACTGGCTAAAGGGTGTAGATACTGGGATTATGGAGGAGCCGCCGATAAAAATCTTCGTTATGGGCGTTAATAAATGGCGCTATGAACATGAATGGCCCCTTGCGAGAACAAGGTGGACCAAGTTATATCTAAAGTGCTTTAATAAGCTTGAGCCTGAACCTGAGGAGGAAGAAAATCTTCCGCCAGACGCATTTGTTCATAAGCCACCAACAGTTTCAACCGAAATACAATCGCTAACTTATATAACGAGGCCGCTTGCAAGCCCCTTGGAAATCACAGGGCAGATAGTAACCTATATTTATGCTTCAATTGACCAAGAGGATGCAGCATTCTATGCTACGCTATACGACGTTTCGCCTGATGGTCATAAGACAGCTGTCTCAAATGGATGCTTAAAAGCATCGCATAGAATTATTGACGAGACAAAGTCTAAGCCTTGGCAGCCATGTTATTTACATTCGAGCCCACAGCCAATTAGACCTGGAGAAATCAACTTATACCCGATTGAAATGGAAGCAAAAAGCTACGTGTTCTTCCCAGAGCACAGGATCCAGCTAGAGATCACATCGTGGAAACCGCTCCCCAGCGTTCACCATCATAAGATGCAGCTCATGCTCACATTACCAAACACGAGACCAACAACATACAAAATATATCGTGATGCCAAACATCAATCCCACATATTACTGCCAATAATTTCAGAAACTCCGGAAGAACTCTGGATAAAATGAGAGAAAGGCGGAAGACTCTTCTCCTTTTCATTTCCTTTTTAACGGAAAATTGCACATTTTAAAAAATTTAAGATCTTAATAAACTTAGTCTCTTCGAGAGCAGACGCATTTCTTTGCTTACGGTTTTATGACAATGGATTATGTTAAAAACTTATAAATAATCTTATCATAAAATTATTCTCGGTTAAGAATAAAAAATGCTTGGATAATCCTTGGTTATATCATCAAAAATTTGGGGGAAGCCTTTTGAAACCTGAGGCAAAAAATTGGTTTGGTTATGCTGGTAAAATTTTGAGGATAGACTTAACACACCATAAAAGCGTTACGGAGCCTTTAAATAAAGACTTGGTCGAAAATTTTATCGGTGGGCGGGGCTTCGGCATCAAAATTCTTTTCGATGAGATGACAAGAGGCGTGGATCCATTAGGTCCAGATAATAAATTAATTTTTGCTGTAGGCCCTTTAACAGGTACCAAAGCTCAAAGCGCCAGTAGATGGATTGCCCACTTTAAATCTCCCCTAACTGGAACGTACTTCAGAAGTGTGGGGGGAGGCTTCTTTGGCGCCGAGCTAAAGTTTGCAGGTTACGATGCAATAATAGTGGAAGGCTCTTCTGAAAAACCCATTTACGTGTGGATAAATGATGAAAACGTCGAGTTCAGGGATGCATCTAAAATTTGGGGAATGATAACTTCAGCCGCGAAAGAATTTATTCATGAAGAAACCGATGAGAAGGCTAGAATTGTTATGATAGGTCCTGCTGGAGAGCGACTGGTAAAAATCTCAGCTATAATGACTGATGACATGCGAACTGCTGCAAGGGGCGGCGGGGGCGCCGTTATGGGCTCAAAGAAGCTTAAGGCCATAGCTATTAGAGGCTCCAATAGACCAACAATTTATGATGAGGAAGCATTCGATGAAGCAATAAAGGAGCAGGTAGAGAGTTACCGTAAGAATCCCGCTTTCGAACGCTTCAGAAGCATTGGCACGAACGGTATAGTTTACTTCGCCTATACTACTGGCAATTTTCCCACATATAACTTTAAGCAGGTTCCATTTGATGGGATCCATAGATTTAAGCCAGAAGTTCTAAGCAGATATATAGTTAAGCATGGCGCATGCTATGGTTGCATACTGAGGTGCTGGAAAACTTTTAAGCTTACAGAGGGGCCATATGCTGGCATTGCATGGGAGTTTCCAGAATATGAAACCCACTGGTCATATGGAGGAAATCTGGGAAACTGTAATATAGAGTCTATAACGTATGCCAACATGCTATCTGATCTTTATGGTTTAGATACCATATCTGTAGGGGTTGTAATAGCCTTTGCCATGGAGCTTTATGAAAAAGGTATTATAAGCAAAAGTGAGACGGATGGACTTGAGTTAAGATGGGGTGATCCAGAAATACTCGTAGAACTTGTGAAGCGTATAGCTTTAAGGACGGGTATTGGGAATATACTGGCAGAGGGGGTTAAACGAGCGGCTGAAATAGTTGGGAGAGGGGCGGAGAAGTACGCGATGCACTGCAAAGGTCTTGAATTCCCAGCTTACGATCCACGTTCAGCTAAGGCGCACGGGCTTAACTACGTGACCTCTCCAATGGGAGCAAATCATAACATAGGCTGGGGCAGGTTTGAGATTAGAGGAATTCCCTGGAAAGTTGACCCATTAATTACTGAAGGAAAGGCTGAGATAACTAAATATGTGCAAGATGAGACGGCAGCTATTGAAACTGCCGTCTTCTGTGTTTTCCCATTAAACAATGGGATGATAACCCTAGACCTCTATAGTAAGCTTCTGTACTCGGTTACTGGTGTTGAGAAGTTTAGAGAGCCAAAGTATCTATGGCTTGTTGGTGAGAGAATCTTTAATCTTGAGAGGGCTTTCACAGCCAGGGAAGGGTTTGATGTTAGCCAGGACACCATGCCCGAGAGAATACTAAAGGAGCCTGTTCCAAGAGAACCATCAAAAGGACACATATTCGAACTAGACACACTACTCAAAGAATACTATAAAATCAGAGGATGGAACGAAAAAGGAAAACCCACAAAAACTAAACTAGAAGAGCTAGGCCTATCTGAAGTTGCTAGAGAGTTAGAAGTGCCCTAAAATATTCCTATTTTCTCACTTTTTAGTGTGAAAGGCGCTTTAAAGGGGTCTGAAGAACAAAGAGATAAAAACATTTCTATTTTTCAGATGCTGATTTAAATCTATCCTTTAATCTATTTATTATCTGTGTTATTGCAGTATACTCCATGTATTCTGTGCCTAAGCGGGCTGGCTCAAATTCTCCCATCCGCCTTAACATCACAGCATATTCTAAGCATTCTCTCCTTGCTAATTCAAAGGCGGGGTCATCGAAGAAATCTGCAATTAGAGGTTTATCTTCTTCATCGCCAGATATCTTTCCCTCGGTTATCTGAAGACCCAGAGCAACTATTCTTGGCGGTCCATCAAAGATTGTGCATTTCGCATCCTTTAAACTGACGGGCATTACTGGTCCCCAGTGGCTTCCACGCATCCACCCGGCAGTAAGATAGCTATGCATGAATGGTGTTAAGATCTCACCAACCGCTGGTAAACCATGCTGAGCGCGTATTATTGCAACTGGATCATCTTTACCAACATATTTTCCGGCAATTTGTGAGAGACTTGTTATGCTGGTTGAAGCACATATTAAATTATCTTCTGCACGCCAAACTCTTGAAATCACATAGCGTTCAACGCTGCCTATTAGCGCTATGAGCTCATACATTTCCTCCGGGCACTTCAGCACTATCTTTTTATCCTCAACAATATCCGTAACCTCAAATTTGAAGCCTCCTATCATCGTTGGATCTATCACGAGGCCGGCAGTGTTCATTGGATCAGCAAATATTTTAAAGAGTGGTAGATTAAAGATTCCAATCGCAGCCTTATCAGCGGCAAGAATAACTATTGGGTCGGACTCTCTCTCCTCAATCTCCATTTCTGCCACTCCCGGACCAAGCCCGCTAACCGTGCCTGTAAACGAATCCTTCAATAAATCCTGCCCAGCACCATAAAGCTTAAGTTTTCTAGCCTTATCAGCAGCCTCTTGAAAAGTCTCCCAAGCCAACTGATGGATTTTCTCATTCGATTCTCCCATACCATGTATCATAAGGAGCTCAACGTCATCACCGACATTAAAGACATAGTAACTATTTATTAGCCCCTCTTTCTTAGCCTTCTCCATTCTCTTCTTAGCAATATCAAGTATAGGCTTAGGAACCACATGATGTCCAGCTAAGGAGCCAACATCGCATTTTATCAAAGAGATTGTTGTCTTCCTGCCCACCGTGGGCACCTCAAACTAAATTTAATCTCTCAATAAAATAAAGTTTAGATATTTTAATCCTTTTATTTTTTCGAATAAAAATTGGAAACCTTAATAACCATTTTAGAAAAATGATATGCTCTCTAAAGATTCGTCTTCTTGATCCCTAGTTACTTTTAGCATTCTAATCAAAAGAACATGTTTACCAAGCAAAATTAGAAGGGGATTATATTAGAATTCAAAAAGAAATTGTTAAAAGTAAGATTATAGTTTTTGTTCTCTAATATGGAAAAGAGGTAAACTATTTGGGAATGCTTGATCCACTTCTCTCAATGCTGATATCTTTTTGTCTTTTGGGAGTTATGCTTTACAAAAGAGTGAAGCTTGGGATAGCGTTGATAGTAACACCTATAGTTTTAGCTTTATTAGCGCTTAATTGGTCTGATATTCCAGAATTGCTTTATGCCACAGTGGATCCATTTAAGCAGGATGGTCTTCTTGCTCTATTAGTTATCCTTGCAACCTTTAGTTCATCTTGGTTTAGTTATCTCTACAAGGAGACGAGGGAAGTGGTGGTTTTTAGTGAGGGATTAAGCAATATTATTAGGAGGCCGAAACTCATATTATTTTTTCTTCCAGCCATAATAGGTCTCATTCCAGTTCCTGGAGGTGCTTTACTTTCAGCGCCAATAGTGGAATCTGAATCTAAAAATCTTGGTCTTAGCTCGGAGAAGATGGCTTACATTAACCTTTGGTTTAGACACACTATTTTCCCAATATACCCGCTGAGTCAGTCTCTTATAGTGGTGGCTGCTTTAACGGGTATTTCGCTACTTACAATACTTTTGCTTCAGATACCAGTTATTGCGATGATGGTTGTGGTTGGATACTTAATAGGCTTAAAGGGCGCCTCTTCCCCAGAGAATAGGAAATCAAGAGTTTCTGGAGTGTCTTCAAGGTCAGCGCCATTTATAGCCTTTCTACCCCTCCTGACAGCGATTCTCCTAGCGGTTATTTTAGGCGCCATAAACCATAAATTGTTTCAGCAGGGTCTCAATGTTGTCATAGCGTCTTTTACTGGTTTAGTGCTCTTGGCCGCTATATCACATTCAGACTTTAAGATTTTTATAAAACCTTTAACAAATTTATGGGTTTATGATGTAACATTCGCCACTTATGGCGCTTTTTTACTTCAAAATGTCATAAAAAGCATTAATATAATTGACTTATTTAAGTCTATGGTCTTAGAGAGGATGATAAGTGAAGCATGGTTATTGACGATTATTCCAGCATGCTTAGGTTTCTTCATGGGCTCTCCTATGGGAGCAGGAGCCATCGCTATATCAATTTTTTCCAGTCTCTCTATTTTTTCGCCAAAATCTGCAGCCCTCTTATATGCCAGCGCATACCTTGGATATATAGTTGCACCAACCCACCTATGCCTTGTCTTCACAGTTGATTATTTTAAAAGCTCACTAGCTAAAGTCTATGAATATATAATTCCATCATTCATTACAGCCTATTTGACAGCTCTACTCCTATACTTCTTGCTTTAAGAATTTTAAGAAAAATCTCTAAATCATGTAATAAGTTAAAAAATTTAGTTGTTATAAACTTTGTTCTTCTCTCATCCATTTATTTGTTTAGTCCTAGCTCGCGTAGGATCTCTTTGTTATGCTGCCCGATTTCTGGTGGCGGGGATCTAATTTCCAGTTTAAAGTCTGAGAACTTTAAAGGTATTCCAGGCATCTTTACCTTTTTACCTTTATATTCAACCTCAACTATCATGTTTCGGTGGAGTAGTTGCGGATGGTTTAGGAGATCAAGTGTCGTATTAACTGGGCCGCAAGCTATTCCAGCGTTGATGAGGGCGTTTTCAAGATCTTTTGTCTTCCACTCTTTAGTTAGCTTCTCAATTAATTGAGAAAGCTTTTCTCTATTTTTGGCTCTACTTTCTCTTGTAGAGAATAAAGGATCATTCACGAGATAATCCGCCTTTAAGATTTCACAGAATTTCTTCCAAGCGTCATCTTCATAGGCGGCTATAAATATATAACCATCCTTTGTCCTATAAACCTGATAAGGTGCCCCAATTGGCGCTGCTGAACCCATCCTCTCTCTAACCTTACCAGTTAGGGAGCTCCACGCTATCCAGTATCCAGCCCACATTGATGCAACATCTAACATGGATATATCTATGTATTGTCCTCTCCCAGTCTTTTCTCGGTAAATAAGTGCCGCAAGTATCGCTAATGCCGCGTATGCTCCAGTTCCATAATCAACTATCGATGCTGGTATTCTTGATGGTAAACATGGCTCTGGGTCCCCAGTCATCGACATGAGCCCAGATTCGGCTTCTATAACTGGATCCCAAGCAGGGCGTTGATAATATGGCCCGGTTTGTCCATAACCTGAAATTGAGCAGTAAATTATTCTAGGATTAATTGCCTTAACACTTTCATAGTCTAATCCAAACTTCTTCATAGTTCCTGGAACAAAGTTTTCAACCAGAACATCAGCCCTCTTTACTAACTCAAGAGCGACTTTCTTCCCCTCCTCAGTTCTGAGATCCAAGGATATTCCTCTTTTATTCCTATTGTTAACTATGTATGCTGTCTCCAGCATATCAACCCAGTACCTTGCCCGATCCCCCCTAGGCGGCTCAATTTTAATTACATCAGCGCCTAAGTCTGCTAGAAGAGCTGCGCAATGCGGTCCGGCGACCTCATGTGTAAAATCAAGAACTTTTATTCCTTCTAATGGCGCCCTAACCACGATTTTTCCCTCCCTAATCTTTAATCTTTTTGAATGATCTCAGTAATAATGTTTTCGTTAGCATGATTTGAAAGCATTGTTATATCTATAAGATGAAAAGTCTAAAAAGTATAGTTCAATTTTCCTTGCTGAGAATTTTTCTTAAGCGTGTGCTCCCATGAAACCTTTTATGCGAATCATATATAAGAGCATCGATCCTAAAAGATTATATCGAAGCTGCAACCATTATCTTGGTTAGAAAGGTGATCAATATGGTGGGCGAGAAAGAGAAAGAAAAGTTGATGGAAGCATATCTCCATGGCTTCTTAGACAAGGCTCTCTTAGGAACTCGCGAGGATGCTCTGAAGAAGCCCATGGTGAAAATATTCGGAAAGGAAGTTGAGATATATGATCTATCCCATCCAGTCAGCGAAAGGACGCCGACATGGCCGTATGGCGCTGCAGGCATCGAGACATCTAGGTTGCGTTCCCATGCGCATGATCGTGTCCTCGCCGTAAAACTCTCCCATACTATGCATATGGGAACACATATAGATGCGCCTTTACACGTGGAGGAGGGTTACCCATCCATTGACGAGATGCCCTTAGAGCGTTATATCGGGGATGGAGTAGTTGTATCGATTCCTAAGAAGGAATGGGAAATAATAACCCCCGAGGACCTTGAGAAGGCTAAGCCGAAAATAGAAGAGAATGACATAGTTATCATTAACACCGGCTGGCACAATTATTACGGAGACTATACTAGATACTTCTGTTTCGGCCCAGGGCTCTATAAAGAGGCTGCCGAATGGTTCGTGAAGAAGAGAGTTAAGGGCGTTGGAGTTGACCTACAAGCCATGGATCACCCATTAGGTACCAGACTTGTCCAGACGGGTGGCGGAATGCCTCCTCTTGAGCCATGGCTAATAGATCTCTATAAGAAAGTGACTGGGAGAGATGTTTATCAAGACTTTCCATACTGGGAGCCATGCCACAGACTCTTATACACACATGGAATCTTTGGAATAGAAAACATCGGCGGTGACATAGACAAGGTTACTGGTAAGAGATGCGTCATTGCAGCCTTCCCACTTAAGTGGGTTGGTGGAGACGGATCAATGGTTCGGGTAGTAGCAATAGTCGAGAAAAAATAAGTGGAAAATATTCCTGATGCCCCTAACATTGATGGATAGAGGTTTTCTCTACAAGCTTTTTTTATTTTCCCTTCCAAACTGGTTTTCTTTTTTCTAAAAATGCCTTTGCCCCCTCTTTTTGATCTTCCGTGCTGAATAACTGTGCAAAGATTTGCGCCTCATACTTAAAACCCTCTGTTAAACTCACTTCTAGAGCTGCGTTTATTGCTTCTTTTGCCGCTGCCAAGGCTACGGGACTCTTCTCCTTAATTTTCGCGATGAATTCGTTAACAGCATCCATAAGCTTATCCGCTGGAACAACCTTGTTAACTAAGCCCATCTGCTCCATTTCTTTGGCAGGGATTCTTTCTCCAGTAAATATGAGCTCTTTAGCCTTCTTCTCGCCGATAAGCCTTGGCAATCTTTGGGTTCCACCACCCCCTGGGATTAAGCCGAGGTTTATTTCTGGTTGGCCGAAGACAGCATCTTCAGAAGCAATTATTATATCGCATGCCTGAGCTAGCTCGAAACCAGCGCCTAGGCAATATCCATGGACTGCGGCTATCACTGGTTTCGGAGCGTTTTTAATTATCTCAGAGAGGACTAATGCTGTCCCAACTTCTCTCGCCATGTTTAGAATATCAAGTGGCTTCATTTCTGCCATGGCGCGTATGTCCCCTCCAGCGCTAAAGGCCTTTCCAGACCCCCTTATAACAATCGCTAAAACACCGCTATCTCTGCTTGCGTCTTCTAAAGCCTGCTTCAGCTCCCTGCGCGTCTTAGCGTCAAGAGCATTATAGCGCTCTGGATTATTAAGTGTAATCCAGGCAACTCCATCTTTCTTCTCATATATAATGCGGCTAAATGTTGCACTCATATTCGCTCCCTCTCTTTAAATATTTTCAGAAGAAGATTTTTATTTATTATTTTAGTTTTGTTTTGACGTGATTTTTAAGTTAAGTAAAGTTTAAAAGTAATATGGTTCTTGTATAGAGAAAGGAGGAAGGGGAGATAGTATATGAAGAAAGAGGTCCCGATAATGGAAGGCATTTTCGAGTGGCCTTCGGAGAATCCGAGGTTAATAGCGACGAGATGCCCACTTTGTGGAAGTATACAGTTCCCTAAGTCGAGCGTTTGCAATAACCCCGACTGCGACCATAGTGCGCCTGTAGAACAATGCTACCTAAGTACTGAGGGAACATTATATACATATACTATTCACGCCTACAGTTTACGAGAACCATTCGAGTATCATAAAGGGCCATACATAGTCGGCGCAGTTGAGCTGCCAGAAGGGTTAATTGTGGTTGGGAGAATCAAGGCGGAGGACGAAAAAATGTTAAAGATTGGGATGAAAATGAAGTTAAAAATAGATAAGCTCTATGAGGATAGTGAAAATATCTATTTAGGTTATTTTTTTGAGCCGGTGGTGGAAAAATGACTGAGAGCGCGATAGTTAGTGCGGCTATAACGGAATGGGTTGAAGCTGGCCATCCGACTCCTCTGCTAATAGATAAGTTAGCCGAGGTTACTGTGAGATCTCTCAGAGAAGCAAATTTAAGACCGCGCGATCTAGATGCCATAATTACGAACACCACAGCGATACCATTTGATAGCCCATCCTATATAACGACAAGCGCGCAGCATTTTGCCCATAGGCTTGCAGAGAGGATCGGTGCTAAGGGAGCCCAATGCATTAATGTTTGCGCTGCGTGTGCAAGCGCCTCAATAGCTTTCGCTCTTGCCGACTCGCTCATAAAGACTGGCGCGATAAAAACGGCGCTTGTGGCGGGCGTTGATAATTCTCCACGAGGCTTCTACCTGCCAGGCCAATCCGTTCTTGATCCCGATCCATATGCGGCTGCTATAAAGGTTATTGGGGCGACTAATCCAGCTTATTGGGCTATGTGGGCTAGGAGACGGGCATATGAAATGGGCCGGCCAGTTGAAAGCATTAAAGAGCTTATGGCGTTGGTGAAAGAGATAAACAGCAAGTATGGCTCTCTGAATCCCTATGCAAGATACAAGAAAATTTTCACTGTTAAGGATGTTTTGGCATCGCCTGTCGTTTGTGATCCACTACACCTTTATATGATATGTGCAACAAGCTCTGGCGGAGGAGCTGTGGTAGTTACAGAGATGGAGAAGGCAAAAAAGATAACTGATAAACCAGTAAAGATAGCGGCTTCTACTGTGGGTGGACCGATTTATGGCGAGCCTATGCCAAGATTGAGGGTTTTTTCGACGAAGAATATTGAGAAGCCCTTTACTGAGTGGCGTCTTCCCATCGAGAAAGCCTATAAAATGGCTGGTATAACTGCCGAGGACATAGACATTATAGAGTGCCATGATACAAGCTGTTTTCACACGATAAACTGGATAGATCAGATAATGGGCTGGGAGCGGGAGGAGACCGATAAGCTAATAAGAGATAGGCAGATCGAGCATACCGGTATGGTCCCAGTGAACCTAAGCGGTGGAACAGCTTCATTTGGAGAGGCTGTGATGAGTCAAGCCTTCATGATGATACATGAGCTATTCAGGCAATTGAGGGGAGAAGCTGGCGAGAGACAGGCGAAAAAGAACCTTAAAATCGCGATCTTTACAGCCTATGGAGCCTATGGAGCATACGGATGCGCAATACTTGAAAAAGTCTAGTCTACTTTTACGAATAATCTCTCCTCTGTTATTTTTAATTTAATTGTCTCTATATTTTTAGATCTGCTCCATTAATATTTTCGCGATTAAGTTGTTTATTTCGCCGCTTTTTATATCCTCGGATGAATCTCGTGTTCCCAATAATAGGTCTAGAACATGTTTAGTCTGGATATTTGGTTGTGTGTTCCAGAAGATCTGCGCGCAGGTATAGCAATAGACCACCATTAAATCCGCGCCAGTTGATGAGAACTCCTCCGTTCTCGCTGATGAAAGTTTTAATGTGAGATTTGGGTCAGCTATAGAGGCCATGCCGCCAGCACCGCAGCATAAAGACTTTTCCCTAGAATGTTTCATCTCTATGATTTTGCAGTCTTTAAGTAGGCTTCTAACCTGTGTGGCTAAGATGCCCTCAAATCTATCTGGGCAGCTATCATGAATAGTTACTTTCAGGCCTAAATAATTTGTTTCTTTAATAAGGGTTTCGCCTAAGGTCTCATATACAGTTAAAATTCTATATGATTTTGGAAGAGAGTTTTTAAGATGATAGTAGCACATGGGGCATGCAACTATTATATTTCTACACCCGTGTTTTATAAAGTGATTTTCTAGGTTCAGGAGCCATCTTGAAGCTCTTTCGGTTAAGCCTATATCTGCTAATGGTTTACCGCAACATGTGTCGGTAAACCCCATACTGCAAAATTTCTCTCTAAGTCTCTGGTATACTTCCTTAACAGCTTCTGGAGAGTAAGAGGACATGGAGCATCCTGGAAAGAAAATGTATTCAAAAGAATCATTTTCTGGGAAACTATATGTTATTCCCTTATAGGTCTTGTAGGCTCTGGGAAAGAAGAGGGGATCATCTGGTAGAGAAAATCTATAATATATTTCGTTGGCCACGTATTTTGAGAAGGATCGTCTAGCGTGGGCGATTATCGAAGGAAAATCCAGGGTTTTTGGGCAAACAATTTTACATAGACCGCATAAAAGGCACTCCATTACATACCTTTTATTTTGGTCAATGCCGTTAAGGAGGTCCTTAGCGATATTCTTTGGCATCCAATTATATTTTGATAGAAAGGGGCAGTCTTCAACGCATAACTGGCATTCTATACACTCATCAAGAATAAGTTTGAGAGACTCATTCATTGATTATTCCTCCAAATAGATGTTTTTATTTCAAACATAAGTTATCATTCTTCCTCTTTCTGTTTGTCTTATAGCTATAGGCGGTTTAATCGATGTGATCTTATCTATCATCCGTCTTATCCTTTCAATATATTTTTTCTCAAGATCTAGATCAGTTTTAACAACTTTTTTTGCAACCTCCCCGCAATAGTTGCAATCGCCACAGCCGATTATGCATGGCGGGTTATTTTTCACGAAGAATTCATACCATCCGTCGAGCGATCGATTATCAATTGAAATTTTCAGTAGAGGTAAAGGTTCAGCGTCTAGGTCAAACATGTCCCAGCAAAAATGCATGTAAGAATTATCAATGAGGGCATATATATCGCCATCATATCTCCCGGCAAGATAGGCTTCAATAAGTCTTAATAGATCATCTGCCGGCAGCCCTCGCCCGGCTATCTTAATATAATCTATCCCTAATTGAGCATAATATTTAATATCCTCTGGCCTAATCCAAGGCGCCTTCATGATCTCCTTATGATCACTCAATCTCTTAAGAGTGCATCTCATGAATGGATATGGCTTATATGTAAATCCTATTGGATCATCTATTGGGCATTGAGAGACATGAGCCGTTATAGTGTTATGGTAAGTTCTAAATGGACATTTTAGCAGGCAGCCATTATTGGCTATAACTTCCAGTTTAGCTCTACACTTCTCTCTTATTATTCTTAGCACTCTAAAGGACTTGTTGAGATCTTCGCTCAGCGTGAGTCTCGTAGCTCCTAAACTCTCATATGTCAACGCCCGATTCAAAGAATCTATATAGCATAGGGATGAAGCATTAACTTCGAACTGCGGGAAATTCTTCACCACATACTCAATAAGGTATGGTATGGCAATAATAAGTGTATCAACCTTAAACTCCAAAAGTTTCCTTAAAAGATCATTTAAGGCCACCCTCCCCTCCTCCGTATACTCGGCGAGGCCCATGCATACTGGATTTAACGTGTAGGCGAACCTAATCCCGTAAGCATGAGCCTTCCCTATATGCCGGGCAAGCCTATCTTCACTTATATCTGGGAGAATAGTTGCTGGCCAACCAGTACCAAAAATAGAGAACTTAAATGAGCCATAAACCTCGTAAACGTAAGATCCTAAATCACGATATTTCTCATTCAAATTACCTATCCTTTCTAAAAAGGAGTCCTCAAAAGTTGTGGGAACGCAGAGCCTAATAATGGTCATCTTTAAACACCAATATGAATATGAGCGCTCTTAGATTTTAGCGTTCTGAAGCATATTTGAGAGTCTTAAAGAATTGGGTGAAATCCTTTCCTCGTAACTAGGAATTTGGCTTATTCTCAGAAAGGTTTAAATTTATTAATTGCTATTTTAGGTAAGTTTAGGTTTAGGAGGATTCATGATGATATTTCTGCCGCGGGCCTCTTTACCCCCGAAGCTTCAGATAATTGTTAGAAAGGTTGGGGAAAAAGACTATGAAATAACAACTGAACCTAAGCTGGAGCCAATGGTTTTCGCCACATTTGTTGTAACATTTAAGCAGTGTGCGAAAAATTGCGTAGTTAAGCTCTCTGGCGGCAAACTTAATCTTTCTGGTGAAGCCCCTGACTTTAAAACAATACTTGATTGTATAAGTAGCCAGTCCCCAATACCAGTTGAACTTCAAATGGTTTAGAGGAGAGATCTATACAATTTTTTCTTATCAGTTGCGGTCACATTATATAGGCAGAACGGTATGAGCCTACCGTTACCTCTAACTTCATGGACACAGCATTTATTTAGTCTCTCAATATCTATCGTCCAAGCGTCCTGAGCGAAGTGACAGCCCACCGAGAAAAATCCCTCCGGCCTTAAATATTCAAGTAGAATCCTAAGGAAGGAACCAGCTGCTTGTGGTCTAAGATTCCTTGCGAACTCCCTTGAGATATTAAGCTCATCCGCAATCGCCTTCAAAATGTCATCGAAATCCACAAATCTATTGGTTAATGAGTACTTATCTATTAGCTCCTCTACATCAACCAGTCTAGTTAAAACATAAGGATTTCCATCTTCTCTAAGATAAGTGTAGAGAAGCGATGAGCACCTTGGATCTGGGCATGGAACAGGAATAAAATCAGTAGCTTTTATTTTCCCCTCACTTCCCCTCTCAATCTCTTTTTGAACATCACTTATAGTAACCCGATCTACTGGATCAAAGACTTTTGGGGGGTATCTTCCAAGGGCTGCAAATGGTTGAAAATTCACTCCTATCGCTCTCCTTTTAATAGCATATTTGATGATATTCCATGCCTGGTCATCATTGACGCCCTTTATGAGAGTTGCCGCTAGAGTTACGCTTAGACCTGCCTTAATGCAGTTTTCAATCGCTCTCTCCTTAACTTTTGTCAGGTCCCGTCCCCTTATTACCTGATAGACCTCAGGTGCTAAACCATCGAACTGTAAATATACACCACTAATTCCATCGTCTGCTAGATCTTTGGCTAGGGCTGGATTTTTTGAAAGCTCTATTCCATTTGTATCCACCTCAATTAGCCTGAAGCCTAAGTCTCTAGCCAATCCAATAATTTCAATTAGATCATTTCTTATAGTGGGTTCTCCACCTGAGAACTGAATCGCTGTGGGTTTTCCCTCACATCTTAAGAGGGCTTTGAGAATCTCCTCTATCTCTCCTATTGAAGGATTCCAGCTTGGCTCCTCTTGCGAGTCTGCGAGACATACTGGGCATAATAGGTTGCAGGTATCTGTAATTTCAAGTATCGCTAAGCAAGTATGCTGTCTATGAGATGGACAGAGACCGCAATCAAATGGGCATCCCCTCTCAGTCTCTTTGACATAAAATTCATTCGGCTTTTTGCCAACTCTAGAGAATTTTAAGGCTCTTTTGTACAAGTTCAGATCACTCCAAAGCAATGCCCGAGTAGATCCGTGTTCTTTACAGTACTTCTCCATGTAAACCTGCTTTCCATCAGTGAAAATTCTAGCCGGAATAAGGTTTAGGCACAAGGGACATAAACTTTTGGTCTCGCTTAGAGTCTCCATAAAAATAATAAAACAATGTTACTAATTAAAGGATTATCCTGAAGAGCTAGGAATAAAAAATTGAATGATGTTGTAAAGGATTTTTTCTTCTTTTTAGCTAATTAGTTTTAAGCCCATTTCAGTTGTTTTCCATTTTCCTTCCCAGCGAAGGCCACCTGTCTTCTCTAGTTCCCAGATAAAGTACGCTGGCCAAACTTTTGTCTTCTCATAGGTGGCTTTGAGATCCTCAAGCACAAACCGCTCTATCTCATTTTTTGTTTTTGGCTCGCGGCAGAACTTGAGAATCTCAGTATAAATATTTCCAAATTCAGGATCGCGTAAAAGATCACCCAAAGTTTTCGTGACAACCCCATTCATATCCTCTCACCTTAGATTATCTATTTTAGCTTTGCAATTAATAAAATTTTATCTATTTTTGGCATTATACTTTGGAAATAAAGTTATTTTTCCAACCTCCAGGTTATACTTCGGTCTCTACTGGCCAGATTGCTGATAGGTTCTTTAGAAGTTTCCAGTATTTTTATAGGTGATGAAAGCAAAGCGGAAAGAAGAGCTTGAGTTTTGTCATAAAACTTCGCGAAGGAATGGTGAAAATAAAATCTTTTAGAGTCCTCATTTAAATATCTTTATGTTTATAAGTTAGAGAATGAAGACGTTAATCCAAGTGAAATTTGATGCAAAATATGTGGGGGTAATACGCTTATGTCGAGCTTTGAAAGTTCTATCAAAGAAAGGCTAATTGTATGTTTTGGAGGACGGGAAAAATTGTATAAATTTTTAGGGAGAATATATGAGAAGGAAGTTGATGAGCAACTAATTAAAGAGTGCATTATACGCAAGGAATTATTTCTAAAATGTAATTTGATTAGAGAAGTGGATGCTGATATAATGGAAGGCTTCATGGAACTATACAAATACCTTAATGGGTTAAAAGTGGGGAACTTAAATGAGATTATACTGGAACTTGCAGTTGATTATGCAAACCTATTCTTAGGAGTTAAATATTTTCGTGAGAAGAAAGGGATACCTCATCCCTCAGAATCGGTTTACTTAACTGGTAATATGCTTAGCGAAGAAGAAACTATATCAGAAATTTACTTGGAAGCAGGTCTCATTAAGTCTCCGGAATTTAAGGAGCCTTATGATCATATTGCACTTCAACTATATTTTATGGCCCACCTGTGTAAAAAGGCAATTGACTTTGTAAAAAGTGGAAACCTGCAGGATCTGTTGAGAAATCTTCAAATGCAAAAGAGTTTTCTAAGCGAGCATTTGTTAAAATGGGTTCCGAAATTTGCTGGTGATGTGATAGAGAATTCAGAGACTAGTTTTTATAAAGCTATTGGAAAAATAACAAGAGGATTAATATGCATGGAAAAAGATGTGATAGAGGAAATTATTGAGCAGGCTAAAAAATTATTACTTTAACCTTTTTCTAAGCCTATTGTTCCCAGATTTATGTCTTTACTCGTTAGGTATACGCCGAGAGTCTTACCTTTATAACCACTTTTCTCAATTTTAATTAAGTATTTGTGGTTCCATTCAAGATCTTTAAGCCAGAAGTCTCCTAATTCATCCGTGTTTGTCTCATGTTTTTCGCCAGTATATAAGTCTAGAGCGGTAACTTTAGCGTCGATCACGACCTCTTTCTCATCAAAATCTACCACGCAACCTGCAATAAAGGGTTTAGGCAAGTTTAGATAGCACACTCTTGGCCTCGTATTATATTCTCGCCCTATAACATCCGCGTTCCTTATTAATTCCTTGATTTTACTATCGCTTTCATCTCCGTAGATTATTGCCCCCGTGGGGCACGCATCATGGCATCTAGGCCCGTATTTCCAATCTGGGTCATCAAGCAAATGAGAACATCCAGTACACTTTTGTGCGATTCCCAGCTCACTATTGAAATATATTATGTTATATGGGCATGCCTCAATACATAAAGGCTTGTTAACCCCTAATGGCTTACATCCATTACATTTGTTTGGATCTATTAATACTATACCATCAGGCCTCTTAACTATGGCGCCTATTAAGCAGGCTCTCATGCATGGTGGGTTGTTACAGTGCATGCATAAAATCGGTATATATGTTACTTTAACTTTTGGTATTGATCCTCGTTCTTGCATATCAACTTTTATCCAGAATTGTCCATATTCGGGTTGTGGTTTAGAGTATGGGCTCCAGTCATTGCCGACAAACTCGTCTTTACAAGATATGACACAGCTCATACAACCTATACATTTATTCACGTCAATAATGAAAATTTTCCCCATCTTTCTCACCTCTAGGTGACAAGATAAATTTCTGTTGTTGGGCCGATTATTGGATGCATTTTTCTCTTAAAGGCTTCAGGATACTTGCTCATCAACTCATTTATATCAACCTTTTTAATATTTACAAGAATGCCGGAGCAAACCTGTTCTGGCACTCTTATCTCTTCTCCTGGCATATACTTGAAGGTTGGCGTCGGCATCAAAAGGTCAATTGCTCCTCCTCTATCGATCTTATCATCAACGCTAATCATATCAACTCTCGCTCCGTGGTCGATCGATATTGCCCCGGGGATAATCCTCTCAGTAATTATTGCTCCAGCGAGGGTTGATCCATAATCGTTATAGATCATTATTATATCTCCATCTTTAATGCCTAGTTTTTCTGCATCAGATGGGTGAATCCAGACTCCCTCATATAAATATCCATCTGGTCCTCTGACCTTATAGATCTCTCTTAACCATATTATCTCATCCCCTTGCGAATGAAATCTATATCTTGGATGATTGGAGCAGACAATGAATGGATACTTTCTCCTTTTAGTTGAAATAGGTAGCTCGTCATGCTCAATCCACCTGGCGACTGGAGGTCTCTCATTATCGGTAGGAGCATATTTTAGAGCTAGCTGTGACTGATACTCTATTTTGCCGCTGGGAGTCTCCAGATTACTTTTCGCTTTATAGAATTTGCTCATAAATGAATCATAAGTATCATATCCAAATTTTTTCTTAATTTCGACCCACTCTTCCCATGTGGGATGACTGTAGATCATTATTTTCTTTTTCGTCTTAAATTCTTCCCAGCTTATCCCATTCTTCTTAAATGCAAGGGTTTTTTCATAGAATTCTTTTAGAATCACCTCTGGATCTGGGAACTTTTCTATTAGTTCAGGCTTGTTAAATTCTTTTGCTAATCTTTCCGCAATCATTCGGTGAATCTCATAGTCGCTCTTAGATTCGCCGATAGGTTCGATACATTTATCATGATATGCTATTCCCACTATCTCTGAGCGGGCGCTTACTACAAGGTCTGCAACCTCATGGTCCGTCAGCGCGGGTAAAACGAGGTCTGCAAATAATGCATCATTTTCAAACCAAGGATGTATTACTAGGTGAAATTCTATCTTTGGATTTCTGAGAGCCTCAATGAACTTATATCCATGCCAGCATGTCGTGTAGCATGCGTTTTCATTCCAGATCATTCTAATACCAGGGTGGTCATCGGTTGGCGGATATCTATATTTCACGAAAAGATCCTCTACAACGTTAAATTGAGCGCCAGAACACCACCATTTAACTGGGGGATTTAATATTGCGTCTGGAACCAACGTCTTTATGAGAGGAATCGCTGGTGGAGGCTGCACCTTAAATGCATATTTTGTTCTTTCAATATAGGAGCGCGCTTCCTCAACCACTTCTGGGTAAGAAGGCAGCAATGACACATCTTTCATATTAAGTCTTGATGAAACCCAGAATCTCAAGAATTGTCTTCCGGGCTTCCCAAGCCCTTGCATCGCTAAAACATATGCCTCCATTCTACCCGCGATGTGAGAATAAGGTCCCCTGATCTTGCTGCCCCCATAAACGACGGCGAGAGAGGTTCTCTTTTTGGCCCATAGTCTAGCCAGCGCCTTTATTGTCCATTGCGGTACTCCAGTTATTTTCTCAGCCCACTCTGGAGTCTTCGGAATCCCATCATCTTCCCCTAAAACATGCTTTTTAAATTCCTCAAAACCCACGGTGCGCGTATTAACATAATCCTTATCGTAAAGTCCCTCTTTAATCCAAACATATGCTATAGCCAGATAGAGAGCGGCATCCGTGCATGGATTAACTGGAATCCATTTATCAGCCCAAACAGCCTCACTATAGTTTAGATCCGGAGATATTGCGATTATCTCAATTCCAGCCTTTTTAAGGGCCTCGCACAAGTGTGACACGTGCGAACTGAAACCCGCAGCCGTTGTTTCGGGGTCGCATCCAGAGAATATTACTACTTCTCCATACTGTAGAACATTATCCCAAGCTCCATCTTGATATGGCTCCCCAAGCGTTGAATCAAAGCCCCATACTAGCTTAGCCCCCCAATAATAACCCTCCCAGCTATCTGGATTTCTAATTTGTTGAGTCCAGCCGAATCCCAGGTGATCAAAAAGCATGTGGCCATAAAAGTGCATTGTATGTAAGAAGCCTGATTGACCGTGTCCGTCGCCCTGCACTAATATCGGCGTTGCATCCCCATATTTTTCCTTGATTCTTTTTATCATTTTCACAATTATATCTATTGCCTCATCCCACGTTATTCTAACAAATCCAGACTTTCCTCTGTTCTGCGGATTTGGGTCATCAATACTCCAATCAACTCTCTTTAAAGGATACTTAACTCTCGTAGGCGAATAAACGCGATTCTTATACGCTAACATATGAGGATGAGGAACAGCTTTTTTTGGTCTTGTGAATACTCCCCGCTCCGTTTTTATTTCCCACACTCTAGTATCATCTGGTATATGACAGGGCAAAATCCGTATAATCTTATTATTCTTTACATGCACTTCCATTGGAGGCGGAGAGTAACCGAATCCGCCAAGCCCGGATGGAAGATACTCAACTTTTATCTCGTTCTTAAATTTTTTTATTTCTTCAATTTCTTCTCTGGAAGCCTCTTTTAAAGGACTGGAAAAGTTTTCGGTGGGAAGAGCTCCAGCCAGAAAACCATAGAAACCTGTGGAAACCATCCTCACACCTCTTTATCTTTAATCATTCGTTTCCTTAAACATTTTTAAGCCTTACGGTTTATTTCTTCATTATAATTTTGCGCGTCCAAGCGTAAAATTGTCTTGGAGAGCTAAAGTTGTCTCTTATGGTGCCACTAGGAGTCCTTATCCTTATTAGGCGTGTTTTTAATTTCTGTCGTGTTTCGTAAGTGGCTCATGCATTAAGAGGGCAGCAGCAATAGACATAATTGTAAATATTGATAAAGTGGAGAAAGATAGGTCCCATGAATCAGTTACATCTCTTATGACCCCCATGACCATTGGGCCAAAAAACATCGAGAAACCTCTCTGCAAATTAAGTAGACCAAAACCCATGCTTGAGAGAGGACCGAGCAGTTCCGACATGCATAAATTTATGATTGTGGGGAGAAGCCCAGCGAAGAGGCCCAGGAAAATTATGTGAAGAAGTAAAAGCGGTCCAGATATTAGTGTTGAAACTGGAAAAAGAATAGAACTAGCAGCAAAACAGATAACTAAAAATTTTTTGCGCGATTTAATTTTCTTTACAAGCAAGCTTGCTAGTAATGGGGTGGGGATGCCAATAACCATAAATAGGCTACTAATGAAGGACGCAAATTTGATATCAAGCATATGTATTTCGTTAAGATAAGTTGGCATCCACATTAAGAAGCCCATACTTGAAAATGTTAATCCCAATTGCAGTAAGCCTAGAAGGTGTAGGTTTCTTTCCTTTAAATATTTTGAATAAGATTTCATTGAGATAGAAACCTTATGCACCGTTTGGTTTAGCTTTAATAAAAATATAGGCGCGGTCGCGGGCAAAAAGATTCCAGATAACCAGGCGGCTCTCCAACCGAAAATACTTAGAAGAAAAGGACAAATGGTCATACCAAGTATATTGCCTAGCGGATTAAAGAGCATAAGTAATCCCATGCCTAAAGCTACATGTTCTTCAGTTAGAAATCTGCTTATTAAATATGGAGAGATAACCAACGCTAATGCCATTCCAGTGCCCTCAAGAAACCTTCCTAGAAAGAGTAAAGAAGTCTCTTGAGTTAAGCTAACAATTAATGAACCTATAATTGAAAGTGAAGACGTCAGCGTTATCGCCCCCCTCAAATTTAATCGTGGAAGAAGAAAACCAGCTGGGATAGATAATGTCAATACTGGTATTCCAAACATTCCAGAAAATAATCCTCCTAAACCATATGAAAACTTGAATTCCTTAATTAAACTTGGCATTAAAGAAGAAGATTTAAAATAATTAAATGAGGCTCCAGTAGCCATGAACAAAGCATCAATGATAAGTATATGACGCTTAGTTTTGTTTGAAATTTTGTAATCCATCTAGCAACATCTTTTTAATTCAAATACTTTATTATTCTTTTTAATGAAAATTTATTTCTAGCTTATGAAATACTAGTTTTCGCGTAATCTAATTGCCCAGTCTTATTTGTTGAGTTTATAATATTATGCAGCCCATTACAGAGCCAGTTAACGAATATGTTAATTGTCTAATTTGGCTCAAAATAAGTTCTCCAATAATTTTCTGGGTCTTCAGGGAAACTTCTAAACAATCTACGGGTGAAAAAGCCTATCTGTGAGAAAGAGTAATTTCCTCCACGCTGCTCTTTCGAGACATTTTTAGGTACCGTTAAACAAGGCAATACTTTTCTTTATGCGCTCCATTTTCTGGTCATATCTCTTCTTTTTAGAAGGTTTATTAAAATCGGGAGAATACAAAGCATTATTAATAAATACGATGATAAAGATGAATTAATTAACTATGTTGGTAACGCATGTTACTGGTGGATGGGTCGCATGAGTGAAGAAAAACGTTATACTAATTGTACGAAGGGCGGTCCAGTGTTTGTATATGTAAGGGATGGAAAAATCGTTCGCGTGGAACCGCTTGAGTTAAGCCCTGATGATGCCGAGTCGTGGGTTATTGAAGCAAGAGGAAAATTGTTTTCGCCGCCAAGAAAAGCGCTTGTTTCATCTTGGACGTTGTCTGTGAGGGCTAAGGTTTATGCGCCGAACAGAATACTCCGTCCTCTCAAAAGGGTGGATTTCGATCCAAACGGTCAGAGGAACCCGGAAAATAGAGGAAAGTCTAGCTACGAACCAATTAGTTGGGATGAAGCGCTGGATATTTTATGCTCTGAGATTGAGCGTGTAGTTAGGAGCTATGGACCAACGGCGATATTGACTACAGCCTCCTCACATCACAGCTGGGGCAATATAGGTTACAGGCAAAGCGCATACCATAGGTTTATGGCTATTCTAGGCGCAACCTATGCAGATCACAACCCAGACAGCTGGGAGGGGTGGTTCTGGGGGGCGATGCATCACTGGGGCTTCTCGTGGAGGCTTGGCATCCCAGAGCAATATGACCTCTTGGAAGATGCCTTGAAATATTGTGAGATGATAATATTCTGGTCCTGCGACCCGCACGCAACCATGGGTACATATGGTGGGCATGAGTCGGTTCCTTGGAGATTTTGGCTTAAAGAATTGGGCGTGAAAATGGTCTTTATAGATCCATTCTTTAACTGGACGGCGATGAACTTTGCAGATAAGTGGATTGCTCCTAGACCCGGAACAGATACTGCTTTAGCCTTAGCTATAGCTTATACTTGGATTAAAGAGGGCACGTATGATAAAGAGTATATTGAGAAACGCACAATAGGCTTTGACAAGTGGAAAGATTATGTTCTTGGTGAGGAAGATGGAGTTCCAAAGACTCCGGAGTGGGCGGAGAAGATATGTGGTGTTCCAGCCAGGGAGATAAGAGCCTTGGCAAGAGAATGGGCTAAAAGGAGAACTATGCTTGCATGTGGGCGCGGTGGCATGGGAGGGGCCTGCAGGGCAGCCTATGGTCACGAATGGGCTAGAATGATGGTTCTCTTAGCGGCCATGCAGGGATTAGGTAAGCCTGGCCGAAACATATGGGGGACAACAGCTGGAGTGCCATATAATGCGAAGTTTTACTTTCCGGGATACGCTGAAGGCGGGATCTCTGGCGATGCAACCAATACGGCGGCTGCAACACTTCTTTCCCGCGGGATCACTAAGATCCCCGTTAGGTGGACCGTAAATGAGCCGCAGGGGCAGCATGTGCTAAGGCTCCTTATTCCGGAGGCCATCCTAAATCCCCCAGTAAAGTGGCGGGGGAAGGGTTTCGCCGGGGCCTTTCCAGAAGCTCAATTCAGAGAATATAAGTATCCTGAAGATGGGTTCCCGCCAGCGAAGATGTTCTGGAGGTACGGTACCTCCTATATTTCCACTATGACTGAAACAAACAGGTGGGTTAAAATGTATAGAAGCCCGAAGCTTGAGTTCGTTGTCTCTCAGGCTATTTGGTTTGAGGGGGAGGCGAAGTTTGCTGATCTAATACTTCCGGCTTGCACGAATTTTGAGAGGTGGGATATCGGCGAATGGGCAACCTCTGGAGGATATACCCCGCATCTGTCTTATTCGACTAATCACCGTATAATAGTGCTCCAAATGAAGTGTATTGAACCATTAGGCGAGTCAAAGTCGGATTACGAAATATTTTCTATGGTCGCAAAGAGACTTGGTTTTTATGAGAAATATACAGAGAACGGCATGAGCGAATTAGATTGGGTTAAAAGAATGTTTGAGGTAACAGATTTATCCAAGCATATTTCTTGGGAAGAGTTCTTTAAGAAAGGCTATTTTGTCGTGCCACTTCCTAAGCCATATAAGCCGACACCAGCCTTAAGATGGTTTGCTGAAGGTAGAAAGAGAGATACTCCTGATACGGGGCTTCCTGGAGGGCGAATCATGGGTATTCCAGATGGGTATGGCTTAGGAACACCCTCTGGCCTAATAGAATTCGAGGCAAGCACATTAAAAAGGTTCGATCCAGATGATCCTGAAAGACCGCCTATACCAAAATACATCCCCTCTTGGGAGGGGCATGAGAGCCCACTTGCACAAAAGTATACGCTTCAGCTAATATCGCCGCATCCGCGTTTTTCCTTCTTTACGCAATATGATGGGAAAGATAGCTGGGTTAATGATATTCCTGACCATAGGCGGAAAGGTAAAGACGGCTATGACTACTGGATAATCAGGATAAATCCTGTGGATGCGGAGAAGAGGGGCATTAAGGATGGCGACTTAGTTAAGGTTTTCAATGATAGGGGCGCTGTAATATGTATTGCTGAGGTTACTGAGAGGGTTAGGCCTGGCGTCGTGCACTCCTATGAAGGCAGCGCGCTTTATGATCCTATAAGTGAGCCTGGAGAATCCCCTGATCGGGGCGGGTGCATAAACCTTCTAACACCCTCGCGTCTAATGTCGAAGAATGCGAGCGGGATGGCGCCCAACTCATGTCTAGTAGAAGTTGTGAAGTGGGAGGGGTGAATGATGGTTAGGTGGGCTATGGTCATAGATATAAGCAAATGCATAGCTTGCTATGCCTGCTTTAATGCATGTAAAGACGAGTTTTGGGGGAATGATTATCCGCCATATTCAGCGTCCATAAAAAAGAGGGGGCAAACGTTTATAAGACTAGTGAAAAGAGAGCGAGGGAAGTTCCCCTATGTGAAGGTGGCTTATATGCCGATCCTTTGTATGCAATGTGATAAGCCAAAGTGTATGGAGGTTACTAAAAACAACTCTGTATATAAAAGAGAAGATGGTATAGTGATAATAGATCCAGTGAAGGCTATCGGACAAAAAGAGATAGTGGACGCGTGCCCTTACAACTCAATTTCCTGGAATGAAGAAAAGAATCTTCCGCAAAAATGCACATTTTGCGTTCATCGAATTGAGGTCGGAAGGATTCCTAAATGCGTAGAGGTATGTCCAAGCGGAGCGATGTCCTTTGGCGATCTAGATGATGAGAAAAGCGCGGTAAGCAAAAAGGTGAAGGAGGGCGTGGCAGAACAATTTCATCCAGAATACAATACAAAACCAAAAGTCTTTTACATCAATCTTCATAAAATGACTAAGTATTTTATAGCTGGAAGCGTAGTTTTCGGGGATACCGACGAATGCGCTGAGGGGGTAGAAGTAAGCATCATAAATCTAAAAACTAATGAAAGTAAAACAGCATTTACGGATTTCTTTGGAAACTTTGAATTTGATGGACTAGAACCGAATACTGAATACTTAGTGAAACTAACATATCCGGGCTATCAAGCAAGAGAAATATGGATAAAACTTGAGGAAAAAGATGTTTATCTTGGGAACATCCTTCTAGAAAGAGATTAATCACAACCTTTAAAATCTTTTTTGGCGAATGCCAAAGAAAATAAGCAAATTTTCTATTAGATCAACATGTATTAATATTCTTTTAGTATCCTTTGACCTCTTTATTCAAATGCTCCTCATCTTAAATGGAGAAGCTAAGGCCGAGATCTTTCTTCCGCGCTTTGTACCAATCTCTTTAATAAGAACTTCTCGCGAAGTCAGTTTCTCTAATGCTTCATTCCATGCGCCAGATTTTATCTCTAAATGTAGGATCCTGGTTCTCTTCATGGCGATCGCCTTTACGGGGCAAATTTCTACACAAGCGCCGCAGAAAATACAGAACTCCTTTGTGATCATTGGCTTTCCACTTTCTTTAATACTAATGCACTTGGTTGGACAAATATCGGCGCATGCCTGACAGCTCTCCGGGCATAGGCTTATGTCTATCTCGATTAAGCCGCTTATAGGTTTCAATACTGAAATGGCATTCATAGGGCAAGCATCTTGGCACTTTCTACAATATGTGCATAGGATCTTATTGACACGCACCTCAGATATCTTTGACTTCCCTAAGATCTCAGTCTCGCTTAGGATCACTTTTATTGCCTTTGTCGGGCATGCTTCCTCACACGCCAGCTTACATGCAGGGTCGCATAACCCTACGCTAATATTTATATTCTTTAAAAGATTTGGAAAGGCATTACTCTCAACAACTGGGATTCTCTCTACACCATTAATTTCAATTTTGATGGCATTTAACGGGCATAAGACAGCGCACTCCCCGCAAAACGTGCACTTGCCCGCGTCTATATCCATACGATTTTTTCTCACTAATCTTCCATCAACCACAAGCGGTGGAATAGACTCTGATATAGCTTTCTCTGGACAAATTTTCTCGCATACTTTACATCCGACACATAAATCATAGTTTAGCGTTAGCGTTTGGCGTGTAGATAATGTAAACCTTTTCAGAATAAGCTCGTTACGTGTTCTATTTTTATGTGCTGTTCGATACACCATTCAAATCGCCTTACTTGAAGGATTATAGTATGATCGCCACATATATCTATTAATTTTTTGGTTGGAAGAATTACAGAAATATTTTTATTTTTTTATTCAATAGTGTTCTAAATTACATTTGTGAGGAAGGGCTCATTTGATAGGCGTTTATGTTTGTCATTGTGGGCGCAATATTAGGGGGACCGTTAACATTGAGAAAGTTAAAGATGCAATCTCACATATTCGAGATGTTAAGATAGTTGAATCCTATGATTACTTGTGTAGTACACCTGGACAGAATCTGATTAAGAAGGGGATTAAAGAGGAAGGGATAAAAAGAGTTGTGGTGGCGGCATGCTCGCCCCAACTACATCTTGAGACATTTAAAAGAACTCTTTCAGATGCTGGTCTAAATCCATATTTGCTTGAGATGGTTAACATAAGAGAGCAATGCAGCTGGGTTCACACAGATATCGAGAAGGCTACCACTAAGGCTATAGACCTCATAAGGGGAAGCGTTTATCGGGCAAAATATCTTGAGGAGCTACAGCCAATTAAAGTGAGAGTTAGGAGAGACGTATTAGTCGTTGGTGGGGGGATCGCTGGCATCCAAGCTTCCCTTGAATTGGCAGCAAAGGGCTATAAGGTCTATTTAGTTGAGCGCCAGCCCAGTATCGGCGGCCACATGGCTCAACTCAGCGAAACCTTCCCGACACTCGACTGCTCATATTGTATATTGGCGCCAAGAATGGTCCAAGTTTCACAGAATCCGAATATAAAAGTTATAACAATGGCTGAGCCAGTTGGAATAAATGGTATTCCAGGAGATTACATTGTGACGGTAGAGATTAAGCCGCGGTACGTCGATGAAAGCAAATGCACTGGCTGTGATGAATGCGCAAAGGTTTGTCCAATTGGGATCCTAAATGAATTTGATGAGAATTTGGAGTTGAGGAAAGCCATATACGTTCCATATCCACAAGCTGTTCCACGTATATATACGATTGATGTCGATCGGTGCATAAAATGTTATAAATGTGTGGAAGTCTGCGGTCCAAGGGCGATAGATTTCTCTAGGCAACCAAACAAGATTGAATTTAATGTTGGGGCAATAATAGTTGCCACTGGATATGATCTGATTGATCCAAAGATACTTGGGGAATACTCGTATGGATCTCATCCGGATATCGTGACAAACCTAGAGTTTGAGCGTATTATGCGTTTAGGCTTCATGAGACCCTCTGATGGAAGAACTCCGAGAAAAGTGGCCTTCATCTTATGCGCTGGGAGTAGGGCTCTTCGGGAAGGTTCAAAGGAATACTGTTGTAAAATTGGATGTATGATTGCGATTAAGCAGTCCATTATTCTTATGAAGGCGGTGCCAAACGCGGATCCATGGATCTTTTATCAGGATCTAAGAACTGCTGGAAGAGGTTATGAAGAATTCCTTAGTAGGGCAAAGGATCAAGGTGTAAAGTTTATTAGGGGGCTGCCAACAAAAGTCGTTCCAACAGAGGATGGCCTAATAGTTAAAGCCATGGATACTATATCTGGCGTGCGGGTTGAAGAGAAATTTGATATGGTAGTGCTCTCCGCAGCGATTGTTCCAAGCGCCGGGACAGGCGAATTGGCGAAGATGCTGGGGATCAGCGCTGGCACGGATGGCTTCCTTTTGGAGAAGCATTATAAGCTTGATCCGGTGGACAGCACCAGAAGGGGAATATTTGTTTGCGGTTGTGCTCTTGGGCCAAAAGATATTCGTGAATCAGTTGAGCAGGCGACTGCGGTAGCGTCTAGAGTTGCATCATTCCTTGGAACTGGTGAAGTTGAATATCCGCCAGAAGTCGCCAGAATAGATACTACTAAATGTGACCTCTGCGGTGAGTGCATGAACGTATGTCCGACAAACGCATTAGTTAAAACTGAGGCTGGGATTAATATAGTCCCGGTTGCCTGTATAGGCTGTGGCGCATGTGTAAATGTCTGTCCCAGAGGGGCAATTGATATCGCACATTCAACTGATGATCAGCTAACTTGGCAGATCAGAGGAGTTTGTGAAGGAGAGACCCCGGAGCCAAAGATAATAGTTTTTGTTGAGAAAAACACCGCTTATGCTTCTCTTGATCTTGCTGGCGTAAGAAGGTTCACTTATACTTCAAATGTTTGGCCGATTCTTGTGCCTAGCTGTATGCGCGTTGGAATAAAGCACCTGCTAAATGCGTTCGCTTATGGTGCGGATGGGGTTGCCTTCTTAGAAGGTGAGGATAGCCCATTTGCGGGCGAGAAGCTCCGGCGTTACGTTGTTAACCTCAAGAATGAGCTAAGGCGTTATGGTATAAACCCACTTAGATTAGAGTCAATGGTCACAACGGTCCCACAATACGACAAGACTGTTAACTTCCTAGAAACCTTGGTAAACAGAGTATCACGTCTAGGCAAAATTACTCGTGAAGAAAGGGAGAAAATAAAAAGCTTGCTAAGGAAGTTTTAGAAATGGGCGGGAATTTTTGCTGCCGTAAGTCTCCTGTTATAGAATTTTATGAGAGGAGACTTGAAGACTCTATAAAAAGCTTTATTCCATTAAGTTATCATCCTGGAGGAAGTGAGACAACTAAAAGGTTAATTGAGGAGGCAAGTATAGGTAGAGATTCAGTGGTTCTCGACGTGGCTTCTGGTACAGGTGAAACCGCAATTTATATAGCAATGAATTTTGGATCAAATGTTATTGGAATAGACCTTTCACGTAAAATGGTTGATTATGCAAATATTTTTGTTAAGGCCGTCGACTTGGATCAAAAAGTTGGCTTTATTCTCGCCGACGCCGAGAGAATACCTCTACAGGATAATGTTTTTGACGCGGCAATAAGCGAATGCACGTTATGTCTGGTTCCAGACATGCTAAAAGTATTGTGTGAAATGAGGAGAGTTATAAAGCCCGGAGCAAAAGTCGTCATATCAGATGTGGTTTTGGCGGAAAAGCTACCGGAGAGCTTGGCGAATACTGTCCTTTACACTAGTTGTATTTCAGGTGCAAAAACGTTAAATGAGTATATTCTTTCTTTCAAAGAGGCTGGTTTAAGGAGAATTAAAGCGGAAGATGTTACAAAGAGCGTTATAGACCAGATATA
>JAWBXL010000005.1:0-76656 GCA_038867895.1 Bathyarchaeia archaeon
TAATCCCTCAGTCTCAATAATATAATCTACCAACCTTTCACCTCCTCCCAAATTTTCTATAAATTAAAACCAGGAAGACCAGAGCGATAATAATACCTATACCCGCATATAAAAGCCAATTCGTAGTTTGGAAAACTTCAACCCTTAACGAAAAGGATAATTTTTCAGTCTGGTCCGACAAAACATTGAAGTTCATGTAGTAGTTGCCAGCATTGACATTTGGATCTGAGCTAATTGTTATAACAAAGCTTCTCTCCTCATTAGTTTTAAGTGAGGGTATTGATTCCGGTGACATTTTTATTGTGAAGCCCTCCGGAACTGAGACGGATTCAACCCTCACACTAGTGACCTCCATGCTTCCAGTATTCTTGACACTTAGTGTAAATGTTCCCTCACCGCCAACGTTGAGGGTCGTGTAAAAGTTTGTATTCGTGATAGCAATTCTATAAAGGCCTAGAACGTTAAGTGTTAAATCCACTTTCTCTTCCACCTCAGCATTAAATATCGATATAGTGAACTTTCTGGCACCCAATTTTATATTTTCTGGAACTGAGACGGCAACAAAAAACTCTTTTGTGGCGCCCGCCTCAACATAAATTGCTGTTATCTCACCGCCACCAGAATCTTCAAATTTAACCTTAAATTCCTCGGGAAGACCAAGAGACGTGACGTTTAATAAATTATCTTTTCCGCCGGTATTTGAAACCTGGATCTTGAATTTCGCTTTAGATCCGCTATACACGTCTAAGTATGGTGGAATGGCCTTCAATTTTACTTCAACTGACGGACTCTGGACCTCTATATATAATGTTATGTTCTCAGATATTTCGGAGGATTCTGCCAATAAAATAATGTCATATACCCCATCTTGAACATTAGTGGATGCTGAAATCTCAACCCTCAGCGTAACAGATGATCCACCAGCAACATTAACTAATGAAACCATTTCCCCTTCAGCAGTTTTAATATAATTCTTCCAACCGCTAGGCAGGTTCTTGATTAAGATCTTAAATGTCTGATCAAATGATGTGGGGTTTGCTAGTCTTACCTGAAAACTCGCTAAACTGCCAGGTTGAATTATTTTTGATGGAAGTTGACATGAAAGCACTGAGCGAGAAGATTTTTCGACATTTACTTTTAGATCATAGACTGACCTGACAAGACCATCTACAGAGGATACTTTTATCGTGAAAATATGTTCCCCTAAACTTGGAAGCCATGTTGGCGCAGCTTCAAATATTATAGTTTTAGATCCTCCGGATGCTAAATAAACATTATTAACTTTGACGGAAGAATCAGATGATGTCTTAAAAAATCCATTCCATCCCTCCGGCAAATCCGCGTTAAGGATCAGTTGCTCGTCGCATTCACCCTCATTAGTTATGGTGACAGGTACGGAGAAGAGCTGGCCCTGCTCTACAGAAATCTCAGAATAGAGCGGCATAATCTTTATGCTTCTCTCCCTAGGAAGAAGATTCACGTGTAGGGTTATACTCTCACTTATTGCACCATCATCCGAGAAAACCAATATAATAAATGAAAACTCTCCAGTCCATTGTTCATTTAATGGGGTAAACTCTGCGATTATTTCTTGGGAGCGACCAGCTCCTAGATATAATTTTAGTATGCTCTCACCTTGAGAAGTTAATAGGCGCGCTCTCCACCCATCTGGAACAACCACCTTTAAAAGAAGAGTTTCGTTTACATCCCCAGCGTTAGTTATCGTGAGACGATATCTCATGATTTCGCCAGATTTCGCCGACAAATATGGAGTTACTGTTGAAATCCTTATATCTCTACTCCTAGGAAGAGTTGTTGCATATAAGGTTGCAGATGAGCTCACCGCATAATCTCCTGAAAACACGGTAACTATAAATGAGAAACTTCCTTCCTTCACGCTCTCATCTGGAGTAAATTCAACAGTTATCTGCTGCGAAGACCCAGCCCTAACATATAATCCCTCTACACTCTTACCCTGAAAAAGAAAGCGGCAATTCCACCCACCGGGAGGGGAAGCTCTTAATAGTAGATTTTCATCTTTCTCGCCATTATTTGTTATTGTTAAATAATATGTTAGGGTCTCGCCCACCTCTCCCACCAAATAGGGGTTGACCGCTGAGATCGTCACCCTCCTTTCAGGACTGCGAACCTTAACTGTTAATGGTATCTCTTCGTAGTAGTAAGTTGCAGATGACTCAATGACAAAGTATATGGTGTATTCACCTAGAGGAGTATCAGAAGATATGGAGACAATCATCTTTATTGAAACTGTCTTATTTTCTCCGACCTTTATTGAAGAGATTTCCATGTTTTGATAGTAGAATTTTGCGACCCAATCTTCTGGAAGAGATTCTACCGAGAGATAATATGTATCACTTACATTCGAGAAGAGAGAGATGTTGAATGTAGCTATATCTCCAGGCTTAACAACAACCACCACATCAGGTTCAACCCATACCTCCACAATTTGCCCAGCAAAAGATAATTGAGTTAACATAGAACATAAAAAGAGAAATGAGAGTAATAGAGACAAAGAAATTATCGGCATATCAGAGTGACCATGAAGCATAGAGACACCTTTTCATGCATTTTTAACGAAAACATTTCTCACATTACTTATAATAATTTTTCAAAATTATATCAAAATTATTCTGTTAAGTATCTCCATGAGAGTAGTATGCCTATTGCCGCCAAGATTATTGCAAAGGACGCTAGATAAATAAGGTCTAGCGCTAGTGCTAAAGGGTTTAATTGCATTATGGTGAGCTGCCTGAGAGCGTCTGTTAGGTATGAAAGTGGATTTATGCGCGCTATCACCTGCAGCCATTCTGGCATCAAGTTGATTGGGAAAAAAGTGTTACTTGCAAACTGTAATGGCATTACTATTAAATTTATGAACTGCATGGGTCTCTCCATTCTTGTTGATCTTAAGGAGAAAGCCAGAAAGATAGATGAGAAGCCAACACTAACCAGAAAGATAGCCGCGTAGATTCCAAGCACGTTTAGTAGTGTAAATGTTTGAGATAACTGGAGCCCAAGAACATACGCAAGTGCTAATATGACGGATGCCTGAAAGATTGCCCTTAAAGTCGCGTTTAAAATTTTAGCAGATATTATTGCTGCACGTGGAACTGGTGTACTTAGCACTTTATCGAGGAATCCTAGGCGCCTATCCCAGACAATAGACACGCCACTAAACGTTGATGTCATCACAACGACCATTGAGATCATCCCAACAGCCATGTAGCTAAAGTAATCAGCAACACCAAACGTGCCACGCATAACTTCCAAGCCGATCTTAGAAAATGCTTGCTGCAACACTTCTGAGAGCCATTTTCCACTAATATATATGATTCCATTAGCTGGCGGGGAAATATAGTTTCCTGGCACTGGAATTAGGTCCGGTAACTGTATGCTGCCTATGCCACGCTGCGAGAAGAGGGCGTTCATATTCATAGATTTTCCAAGAAGAGCCATCCATATTAGTGGCTGGAGTATAAACATAATTAGCATTACTGGGTCATTAAGCCACTTCTTCAATTCTCTAGCGGTTAAAGCCCATAAGCCTCGGATAAATCTTGGACTAGATTCTTCGGCTATGCTCACCGCGCTCTAGCCCTCCTCATGGTTATCCTCTGCCTTACGAATGATTCCATAGATTCCTCAACATCACGCATACTTCTACCAGTATATTCAAGATAAACTTCATCTAACGTTGGTTTCGAAAGAGAGAGTTTAGTCACGGTGCAACCTTTTCTCCGCAATGTCTCAATTATGAGGGGTGCTGTCATCTCTCCCGATTCAGCTTTAATCCTATAAACGCTTCCTTCAAATTTTACATCCTTAACATTCTCAACAGAACGGATAATGTCGCTAACATCCATGTTCTCCTTTATAACTAAGGAGATTATGTCTCCACCCAAGCTATTTTTCAAGTTAGTTGGAGAGTCCAGAGCAACTATTTTTCCATAATCTATTATCGCTATACGATCGCAGAGAGCATCAGCCTCCTCCAAATAATGTGTCGTCATAAAGATCGTCATATTATACTCTTCCTTAAGCCTGCGAATATAATCCCATATGGCAGCCCTCGTCTGAACATCCAAGCCCAGTGTCGGCTCGTCTAAGAAAAGTATTTTTGGCCTGTTAATTAGACCGCATGCAAGTTCAAGTCTCCGACGCATGCCACCAGAGTAAGTTTCAACCCTCTTATCCTTGAAGCGCACCAACTCTACGAGATCAAGGAGCTCAAGGGCGCGCTTTCTCGCTATATCCCGCGGGACACCATAGAGGTCTGCGCAAAGCATTATGTTCTCATATCCGGTTAAGTCCTCGTCTACAGTATACTCCTGGGGGACAACCCCTATAACCTTCCTGACGCTACTCGCCTGCTTAACAATGTCGTAGCCCATAATAAAGGCTCTACCCTCAGTAGGCCTTAGAACAGTCGTTAGCATTTTGATCGTTGTGGTCTTTCCAGCGCCATTTGGACCTAAAAAACCGAAAATTTCACCATTCTCAACAGTGAAGCTTACATGGTCCACGGCAACTAAGCTCTTATTAAACACTTTTGTTAGACCTTCAGCCCTGATTACATCGTATTCCATATTCATTCACCAATTTAACCTATACGCCTACCTGCTTATGATGCCCGAGCTCTATGAAATTAAAAACTCGAATAATCTCTTGAACTTCTTGTATTCTTCTATCACATTTTTAAGGTGTTCGACACCATATTCAGTTACATTATAAATTTTTCTGGCAGGACCCCTCTCACCAGTTTCCCATCTAGATGATACAAGATCCCTCTCTTCTAAAGCTGAGAGTATCGTGTAGATTGCCGCGCTTGGAATATCAAGCTCAAACTTACTCTTAAGTATTTCATGGATCTCACTTCCACTAAAAGGCCTTTCCGTCAATATCTTCAGGATTAATAAGTGTAGTGGTCCTCTCATAGGTAAACGTCTACGATGTTTACAATGAGGCAGGTAGGGATGCTTATGCAAGTAGGAATCGTGTTTTTCATGCCAATGCGAATTGGGACAGCCTTCTTTCATATTACTCACAAGTGAATAGTAAGTTATATAAATTAATAAATATTTTGGTTCAATAAGTTATTTTAATATTCCGAAAAATAAGAAAAATGCCATTGATTTAGCCCTGAAGTCTATTATTTAAAATTGGATTTCATTTGTATCTAGAGCCCAGCTCATATAGCGGTCATAAAAAGAAGAACAAAACAATCTCATACTTTTATGGGAATTTTAAGTATTAAGTCGGCGAAAAAGCTTTTACAATAATTTCATGCTTAATTATTTGTTGGTGTTGTATTATGTCTAAGAAGACTCTTAGAGTTTCGAAGATTAAGGATGGGACCGTTATCGATCATATTACGAGGGGGCACGCGTTGAATGTCATTAGGATGCTGGGGATCAATGGTCGGGGTGGAGGTGTCATCACGATTGCCATGAACGTTCCCAGTCAGAAGCTAGGCGTAAAAGATATCGTGAAGATTGAGGGTAGGGAATTAAAGCCTGAGGAGGTTGATAAGATAGCGCTTATAGCCCCGCATGCCACAATTAATATAATAAGGAATTATAAAGTCATTGAGAAACAGAGAGTTAAACTTCCGCAGATAATTCATGGGATACTTAAGTGTATTAATCCGGCCTGCATTTCCAATAGTGAGAGTGAGCCCGTAAAATCTATCTTCTATGTTGAAAGCGAAGAGCCGCTGAGACTTAGGTGCCACTACTGTGGTACAATAATGGAGAAAGAAGATGTTTTGAAGCAGTTTTAGGAGAGATTTAATACGAATAAACAGCATATATTCCTAACCGGGCCACCAAGAATAGGAAAAACAACCGTTATTCTAAAAGTCTTAAACAATTTAAGAGAGAAGAACATTAGGATTGGCGGAATGATCAGCCAAGAAATTTTGAAGGATTATGTGAGGGTCGGCTTCAGAATAATAGACCTGCTAAATAACGTCGAGGGCATATTAGCACATGTTAATTGTAAAAACGGTCCACAGGTAGGAAAATATAGAGTTTGCTTAGAAGATTTGGAGAAGATCGGCGCAAAATCCATATTAGACGCATGCGAGAGAGCTGACCTCGTGGTCATCGACGAGGTTGGTCCAATGGAGTTATATTCTGAGCTATTTAAAAACGCTGTTTTAAAGGCTTTGAATAGTGGAAAAATTGTTTTGGGAACAATTCACTGGAGGGCTAAAACCTCCTTTACTGAAATGATAAGGCGAAGAGAGGACGTAAAGATAATTGAGGTAAAATATCAAAACAGGAATATTCTCCCCAAAATAATATCGGAGGAATTATTGAATAAAGTTAAGAGATCAGAATGGTGAGAAACAATGCTCATATGTGGTGTTGATGATGCTGGTCGGGGTCCAGTTATAGGCCCATTGGTTATAGTCGGTGTCCTAGTTGACGAAAATGGCTTACAGGAGCTTATCCAGATGGGAGTAAAAGATTCAAAAATGCTATCCCCAAAGAGAAGAGAGGGTCTTGCCGCTCAAATACTTAGAGTTGCAAAGAATTACAGCGTTATTAAGGTTCAGCCATGGGAGATAGATAATGTTGTTGAGGGTGGTAAAAAGCTCAACCGGTTAAATAGGCTTGAGGCACGGGTTATGGCTAGAATAATAAGCGAACTTAAGCCAGATATAGCATACGTCGATGCATCAGACGTTTTTCCTGAAAGATTTAGGCAACATATCCTTGAGGGACTTCCCTTCGAAGTCGATGTTATATCTGAGCATAAGGCTGATAGAATTTATCCGGTTGTATCAGCCGCATCTATAATAGCAAAAGTTGAGCGGGACAGAGAAATAGAAAAGCTTAAACGTGAGTACGGCGACTTCGGTTCTGGTTATCCAGCGGACCCGAAGACCATCAGCTTCCTAAAGAGCTGGATTGAGAAATATAATTCGTATCCAAGTTTCGTGAGAAAATCTTGGAAGACCGCGAAAAAAATTTCTAAGAGCAGGAACGATCAAAAAACCTTATCAGAGTATGATAAAAGCGCAACAACTATGAACAAATAATTACAGCGGTATCTACGAGAATGTTATTAGCGAAAAATTTAATCACGGAGAAGCGACATCATACGAAATATCTCAGTCCTAAAAAGGTATTTTATTATCTAAAGATAATAGTGTAAAACAGGAGGAGCTGAGTAGATAATATATTTTTAGCCATTATACACTATAATGATTGTTTAATTTAAGTTGCAGTGACGAAAAATATGTTAGGTCTTACACCGCTCCAATTGGCAGTTTCCACAGTCTTAGCCTTCGTAGTCTTTCTTATATGCATTTTTGGCCTAAACAATCATATACTTGCATGTCTCAGAAGAGCATGCCAACATACCCCCACCCCAAAGAGAGTGAGCGATCCTAGAGAATGGCCCTTTGTAACAATACAAGTAGCTACATATAATGAGGGTTACACCGTTGCAAGACTTCTTGAAAGCTGCTTGAGGATTGATTATCCGGCCGACAAATTCGAGATAATAGTTGTTGATGATTCAAACGACGAAACTATCGATATACTTATGGATTATGAGAGGAGATATTATCCAAGGATAAAAGTTATACATAGGAATACTAGGGCTGGCTATAAGGCTGGAGCGCTGAATGAAGCCCTAAAGAACTCTAGAGGAGAATTTATTTTGGTGCTTGACGCAGACTCCATTTTGGAGCCAGATTTTCTGAAAAAGACGATACCATTATTTCTGTCAAACGAGAAGCTAGGTTTTATACAGGGTAGGCCGAAATATTTAAATGCGAGGAAATCTTGGCTAACAAAGACTTTTGCGCTTATAAACGATTGGTTTGCGCATTTTCTTCAGTCATCTCTATCTAAATGCGGCATGATAATTGGTTTTGTAGGACATGGCGGAATATTTAGGAAAAAAGCCTTAGATGATATTGGGGGATGGATGACTGATACCATTGCTGAGGACCTGGATATTGCATACAGGATTCAGCTTAAAGGCTGGGATGCACTTTATCTCGAGGATGCCGCAAGTTTTGAAGAGGTTCCGCCGAGCTATTATTCAGCCGTAATTAGATTTAAAAGGCACCTTAAAGGACCAATACAAAACCTACTCAAATACTGGTGGTCCATTATTAAGTATAGGAGCCTAAGCCCATTAAAGAAGATTGAGGCTCTCACTCAGCTGGCTTACTCGCTGGTATATCCGCTGGGATTAATATGCTTGGCATTAACTATCTTTACATATACTGTTGTTCCAGGAATCATAATCGATGGATTCTGGCATTCGATCGCCGGGCTCATGTCATCAGCTCTAATCCTCGTATCTTTTCCATATATTGCCCTAATGATTTCACCGATTCCATCTTTTCTGATAATTTTAATTACTTCTGCCCCCATCTCAATTTTATTTCCAAAACGTAGAAAGATTTTAGGGGAAATTGGAGGGGTTGATTTTGGGGTTATTTTTGGGCTCATGCTCGTCTGGTATGATAATATGCTAAATTGTCTATCCTCAATTGCTGAAATCTTAATGGGCAAAGAGGGAGAGTGGATACCAACTGAAAGGATCCTAAAAAGGAATATTTATGTGGATGGGGGTAAGAGAAGAAGGGAGGCTATCTTGAGAATACTTGCTTCAATAACAATCGTATTATTCTTTGTAAACATTTTGCTTACAAATTTTTCATTAAATTCTACTGGAATACTTTTACCAGCAGCATTATGGCTTTACTCAGCATACTTGATTATAACAAGGAAATGAGAAGAAAAGATATTAATCACTTGGTATAAAATTGTTTTTATTCAATATATATTGCTGGTTTTAGCGGCCTAGCCTGCTGGGCCTTACCCTTCGGGTCATATTTATTCGGGTCATCCTCCCTGTAAACTGTCACACTAGCATTAAATTCTCTTTCAAAGAACTCTCTCGCCCCCTCTATTTCATAAAACTCGTCTATCACACCAGCCCTCAAAAGATACTGCTTTCTTTCAGAGGGAAGAGCGTTAATTTCCTCTATTAGGCGACTTACAAACGGCGCTAGAACCTTTGTCATGTTTCTCAACTCTATATCTGACATAAACACCCTCATTGTCTCCTTCATATCAAGTCTCTTTGAAAGCGATTCTTCTAACAGCCTTATGTAGACTTTCCATTTCCATGAAGAAGCAACATAGTAGCATATTCTCTTTGGCGATAAACACGTTATTCTAAGAATGTTTTGTGTATCCTCAAGCAGGCCTTTTATGAGGGCCTCAACCTCCTCAGACTTAATATCAACTCTAGATTCATCATACTCTGGCCACTTAGCTATGGAAACAAAGCCTTCATTTCCAAGCATATCCCATAGTTCCTCGCAAAGAAATGGTGTAAATGGCGCTAGGAGTCTAATCCATATATTGGCGACCTCTCTAAGTACACTTGGGTTTGGGTTTCCCCTTCGCCTCAGGTACCAGCGTATGTCATTCCAAACCTCATAAAGAGCTATCTCAGCTGCAGACCTCGTCTTCAGATTTTCTATTGCCTCGGTTACCGCGCGAACTCTTTTCTGAATAACCGACAGCAGCCATTTATCAATGCCTTTAATTTCCTCCTCGCCTGAAAGATTTATTATCTGGCTTATCAGCGCATAAAGCGACTTTAATCTAGCATCTATACTTCTTGCGTTCTCATCCCTCCAGTCTGGGTCATCCATGTCCTCTGCGCCAAGAAGTAGCGTCATTCTAGTAACATCTGCTCCATATCGGTTTATTGCTTCCTTCAGAGTTAAGAAGTTCCCTTTCGACTTAGACATTTTCTGCCCCTCAATCATTAGCATTCCGTTGACGCCTATTGCCTTTGGCCATAGCTCCCTCGGAAACAGTGCAACATGCTGGAATATGAAGAAAGATAAGTGGTTTGGAACGAGCTCCTTAGCCGAAATTCTTAAGTCAAGAGGGTACCAGTATAGAAATTCATCTCTCATCTCCTTAAGAAACCGTGGCTCTATCCCAGATATCTTAGAAACTTCTTTCAAGTCACCCTTTCCAAAGAATATATGGTCGAAAACCTCTCTAGTTAATTGTTCAGCGCGAATGTTATACTGCCTGATATGCTTAGCTATCGTGTAAAACGCCATATATATTGTCGAGTCGCTCAGGGTCTCAATTATCCATTCTGGATCCCAAGGTAGGGGTGTTCCTAAGCCAGTCTTCCTTGCGCAAGCCCAGTCTCTAAGCCAGTCAATCTTGTCATGAAAGTAGGATCTAGCGCTCTCGGGGAATATTTTGGCCGAGCTTACCGCCTCATGCGCCAGGCGCTTCCACTCTGGATCGGAGTATTTTAGGAACCATTGATCTGATAATATTTTTACCACGCATTTTGTCGTGCATCGGCACACAACCTTCTGTGGAAGATCATACATTGAGGAGGCAATACCTATCCTTTTGAAGTCCTCTATTATTTGAGCCTTAACGTCCTTAATGGTTTTACCAGCATACTCCCCGCATATTGGCTTCAAAACACCAGTATGAAACTCTTTTCGATAAATTATTGATGTAGCCTCTTCCAGCTTCGGGTCGAATTGATCCTTTATACCCATCTGTTCAACAATCTCTATAGCTGGATAATCTCCAAAACCCTCGACACTGATCAATGATATTGGCTTAATGTTCCTGAGGACTTCAGAGGATAATCCGAACCCCTTTAAAAGATCCGTTTTATCCATTAAGTCTTTTAGGGCAATCCAGTCAGCTGGTGCATGCGCCGGAACACTATAAACAACCCCGGTTGCAGAGTCTGGGTCAACAAACCATCCCGGCAGTATTGGGAGCTCCCTACCACTTATCGGCTCTTTAAAGTACTTGCCAATAAGCTCCCTGCCTTTAAACTCTCTCAAGACCTTAACCTTCCTGAGCTGCTCAGAGAGCTTAAAGGCTGCGCTTCTGCTTATAATCCACTTCTCGCCATCAACCAGCGCTTCAACATAATCTGCATCCGGATTTATGAACATGTTTGTTACGCCGAAAATTGTCTCTGGTCTAAATGTCGCCGCTGGAAGATAAGCATCCCCAAAAATGAATTTTATTAAAATATATTCTTCCGGGAAGACTCCCTCTCCAATAAGTCTGTCATGATCTCCCGTTGGGCTTTGGCATGAAGGACACCAAACAACTGGATGTGTTCCCCTAACAACATATCCCATGTCCCTTAAAGTTAGGTACTGCCACTCAATGAACTTACTGTAAGTCGGTTCATGGCTTGTCGTATGAAATTCTCTACGCCAGTCGACCGAGAAGCCGATTTTTTTAACGACTTCTCTGCTCTCCCGCGTATAATAGCTCGCCATGTAGATGGGGTCGACAAACTTTTTAAGCTCCTCTTCTGGGACACCGTCTATCTCCTTAAGAGCTCTTATCAGATCCTCATCGCCACTTTTTATCCTTAAAGAGGCGCCGAGAATCGGCTCACCAGTCCAGTGCCAAGCCCATGGGAAAAGCGTATTATAGCCTTTCATCCTCATAAACCTAGCATAAACGTCAACCCTAGTTGCCGTGAAGCCGTGGCCTAGGTGTAGGGGTCCATTCATGTATGGGTATGGAAATGTCACAAAGCATTTTTTGCGGTTTGGATCTGGGTCTGCCTCGAATAAATGTGCTTCCTCCCATTTCTTACGCCATTTCTCCTCAATTGCTTCCCAGACTATCTGTGACACTACCCATCACGCTCAGCAATAACATCATATATTATTGATTCAACTTCCTCTAAAGCTTTAGGAGCATTCTTGACGATGAGACCGCCTGCCTGAGCAAAATCTGCTCTACCACTCCCACCTCCCCCAAGAATCTGCCCTACTCTTCTAGCTATCTCGTAGGCTTTTATACCAGCTTTTATGGCTTTATCTCCAGCCTTTATAACGGATCTTGCCTCCCCATTAACACAAATAAGAATCACAATTGCGCTTGGATCAATTTTAACAATCTCATTTGAGATTTTGATAAGCAAGTCTACGTTATCTTCCCTGCTACTAACTAGCCGAGAAACCAGCTTTAAGCCGCCTATCTCCTTTGCCTCTGAAACATATTTTTCAGCCATGATTTTGGCAATCCTCTCCATTAAGCGATCCCTTTCACGGCGCAGATCCTTCCACTCGCTGATAACCTTCTCCAGAACCACATCAACTTTCTCGACATGAGTCTCTATTAAATCTGATACGCGGATAACTTTAGTCTCAAGTTCCTGAATTCTTTTTATTGCCGGTAACCCAGCACTAAAAATTATTCTCTCAACACCATCTTGAATCCTTTCAGTCCGCAATATCTTGATCACACCAACCTCACCTGTCAATCTACAATGTGTTCCTCCACAAGCCTCAACCTCCCAGTCGCCAGTCTTAACAACTCTTATCTCCCTGCCTGGAACCACACCGCCCTGATAGAGCCTGAAACCGTAGATTCGCTCCGCCTCCTCTCTCGGCATCCAAAAGATTTCTACGGGCATATTTTTCATTATCGCCTCATTAGCTAGCTCCTCAATACGATTAATCTCCTCCTTTGTGAGCCTCTTCGGATGGGTTATATCTAACCTTGACTGATAAGTATCTTTCTGCGCGCCTGCCTGCCAGACATGCTCCCCCAGAACCCTCCTAGCAGCTCCCATAAGCAGATGGGTTGCAGTGTGGTGCCGCATTAAGCTAATGCGCCTCTCCCAGTCGATAACCCCCTTAACCTCGCAGCCCTCGCCTGGAACTAAACCCTCAACAAAGTGAACTACTATGTTTCCGGGAGCCTTTTTAACATTGTAGATCCTAGCTCTACCACCATTAAATTCCAAGTACCCTTGATCTGAAGGTTGACCTCCACCTTCAGGATAGAAGGCAGTCCTGTCTAATACGATCATATTTCCATGAACTCTAAGGACTTTAGCTTTAAACTCTTTCATATAGGCGTCTTCATAGTACAATTGTTTAGTTTCCGGTAAACCAGCGATATTTATATCCAGCTCCTCTATCTCTTCAACCATTTTGAAAGCTGGTCTCTTCGATGAAACATGCTTCTCAGCAACATAACTATAGAAACCCTCAGGCACATTAATTTGCAGCCCCTCTGAAGAAGATATCTCGGAAACCACCTCCGGCGTTAAGCCATGTGAATCATAAAGCTCAACAAGCTTACTTATCGGGATCCCGGTCTCACCCCTCGCCTTAATTTCCCGAACTAAACGTTTAACAATGTCTCTTCCTCTCTCCAACGTACCTTTATATTTCTCTATTTCAATACTAAGTAGTTCCAGGATCTCATTGCGCATATCCTTCAAGTATGGGAAGTCTCTAGACCAGTAGGATACTTGCATATCAACTATTTCAGGCATCAATTTTTCAATTCCGAGATTTCTTAGGAGCCTATATGCTCTTCTAATAAGCAGCCTTGCCAGATAACCCTCCTCAACATTCGATGGGACGACGCCCTCAGCTAATATGAAGACTAGGCACTTTGTGTGATCAGAGATAGCGAAGACCTCAACTAATGGATTCATTATCCTCTGTAATTCATTAACCTCTATGCCCAATTTGTTGGCTATTCGCTTCCAGTTCTCAGTCCTACTAACAGCCTTTGATATACTTATTAGCCCGGATACCTTGGCGAAATCCGCCAGAAGTTTATAGTCTACGCCGCTCACACCAGCCATCTCCATTATCTTATCCAGTAATTCACCGTACACCGCATGGAAACAACTAACTGCCCCCTGAGATAACCAAGTAAAACGCTCAATCCCGTAACCAGTATCAACAGTTCTTATAGGTAGCTCAATGAATTCTTCGCCTACAACTTTATATTTCATGAATACCAGCGTCGCGACCTCTAGGCCACTGATTATGCTCTCAACATCCGGGCCAGCATTTCCGCCGCCAGACCATATCCCCTCCTTATAAATTATTAGTTCGGGCTTAACGCCAAGCTCCTTAGTCACGAACTCATGATGATATCTTACGGTCTCGTCCTTCCAGTAGACTTCCTTGTCCGGATAATTGAAGGCATGGTGCCCACCCATTTCAAATATAGTTAAATGCCTACCAAATGTTGGGCCAACGTTCTCTAAATCTTGGAACCTAATGCATGGCTGGCTTATGACTAGCGGGTTTGCTGGTGGGGGGGTTATTCCCTCTGTAACATATGGTTGAAAGTCTATTATACTTGCATTAGTGAAGTATAGGTCATCCCTCCACCTCGCAACAACGGGGTAGGGTTTGATGCGCTTATGACCTCTCTTCTCAAAGAACGATAGGAAAGCTTCCCTCATCTCAGCTAAAGTATAGGGCTTGTTCATTGGAGAATTATCTATAAACGTGTATTCTGCGCAACCATAAACATTAGACTCCCCGCATAACACTTGGTCCGAATTCAGCGTCCAGAAGAATTCGCCACATCTTGGACACTTCTTCCTGACATATCCATTCTCTAAAAAGAAGGGCAATCTATATTCATCCTCACTAAAATACATAAAATCCCCTCAATTTAAGTCACGAAATATTAAGGATTTTATGACCAAGATAAGTATTGTATCACCGCTCCATCTAGCCTAAACGTGGAAAATCCCCGTTTAATTAGAGACACCAGGGAAAGAGGATAGACTGCATCAACACCATCTAAGTTCATCCAAAGAGAGATGCTAGTCCCTCTAGCGCCTCTTCTTCTTTTTTCTCCTCTTTTTCCTTCTTTTCCTCTTTCTTTGCTTTCTCCTCTACGGCTGAGGGTGGAGCAACTGCGGGGGCAGCTGCCGGGGCTATCATTGGCATAAATGTTGGCGCGGATTTTATAGCCTCATCAATATTTATTTCTGAGAGGGCTGCTACAAGCGCTTTAACCCTTATTGGGTCGACGTTAACCCCAGCCGCATTAAGAACCCTAGTTAGATTTTCCTCATCTATAGGTTTACCAGCCTTATAAAGGAGCATCGCAGCATAGATATACTCCATCTTCTTTCACCCTTCCCCTAAACTTTAGATACACATTCTGCTTTTTGAAGATTGTGGAACTACTACTTAAAGTTTCTCCTCAGACAGTACTAGGAAATTGTTATCAGACCGTCGTGAAGTCCTCATTCCATAGGGTCAGTCTGGGACGGCCTCCTCATCTAAGGTAAGAAAAAGAGCATTGAAATATTTAACTATAACCATTAGTAGTGAAGAAATATTATTGCCTCGCCTTTTGAAGGGCTAATTTAACTATCTCCGAGATATCCATTATAATAAGATTATTTTCTAAGCCTTCAGTCTTAACAGCTTCTTCAAGCATAATCAGACATGATGGACAGGCTACAGCCAATATCCCTGCACCAGCATTGTAGGCCTCCTTAACCCTCATCCTATCAGGATTATATTCGCTATCAAGTAGCAGACCACAACCAAAACCAACATAGCAGTTTCCGCTTCCACCACCACAGCAGAGAGAGTTTTCCTTATTCCGCTCCAATTCGATGAGATGGATGCCCGGAATGGATCTCAGAATGTTTCTTGGAGCCTCATACTCGCCATTCCATCTGCCTAGGAAGCATGGATCATGATATGCTATTACCTCGTTGATCTTAGCATCAGCATCAAATTTTATCTTCCCATTCTCAATAAGGTGCCAGAGGAATTGTGTATAATGCTCAACATCGAATTTACCGCCGAAATCGCCGTAAAAGTTTCTTATAACGTTATAGGAGTGAGGAGACAAAGTAATAATTTTCTTTACATCAAGGGCTTCAAAAATCTCTATATTTCGTCTAGCCATCTCTTCAAAGAGGCCGGTCTCGCCGATTTCATAGGCTTCGCTTCCTGAGCAGTTCTCTTTTTCGCCTAAAATGCCATATGAAATGCCAGATAAAAGTAAGATTTCAGCTAAGCTTTTAGCTGCCGCCTGCGCCCTCGGATGAAATGAGCCCATGTCACCTACATAGAAAAGGATTTCTATATTATTCTTAAATCGTGGAATATTATTTCCAGCCCATTCAGACCTTTTTGCGCGGGGTAATCCGAAGGGATTTCCATATTTATAAATGTTCTCCAGCATTTCTCCAACTTTTGAGGGCACTATTCCTCTCTCAATGCTTTTAGATCTTAATCTTCTCGATATTCCAGCGCTGTCCACTTTAACTGGACATAGCTCCTTACAAGCGTTACAGAATAAACAGAACCAAGAAATTGTCTCAGCGATCTCCGGCTTCTCAGTTATCGCCGTCCATCCAACGCCCATCGGTCCACCATAAACCTTTCCACCCCATATGTTACCACAGATACTCCATATTGGGCATGAGACTTGGCATCTCCCGCATTTAATGCAACGAAGCTGTTCCATTAAAATTGGATCTTTAGAGGCTCTGATTCTTCCACCATCATAGAGTATTACATGAACCTCTCTAGCACCATGCACGCCATAAACCCTATGATATTCTATATCAGCAGTACTACTCACTCCTGAAATCACGTTTACATATGTTGGTGGATAGAGCCCAGCATAACCAGATTGAACCGTCACCTGTAAAAATGCGTCTCTAAAAGTTGGCACAATCTTCTCAACGCCCGCAACCACTATATAGATGGGCGGTAAAGTAACTATATTGTTTATATTACCCTCATTATGAACGAGGAAAATAGATCCTGTATCCGCGGCTATAGCATTTGCGCCGCTAATCCCAACATCAGCCTTGATAAACTTCTCTTTTAAGAAGTCTCTTAGGGTGGAAACAAGCTCCTCATGGGATGCATCCCCACTAACAGTTAACCCCAAGCAAGGTTCAAGTAAACCAGCTATGTATTCTCTGCTTAGATGAAGCGCCGGGACTATAACGTGCATTGGCTTCCCTCTAGACATTTGTATTAAAAATTCACCTATGTCCGTCTCGTAAACCTCGTGACCCTTCTCAATAAGATGCTCACGTAGCATTATTTCCTCGGTTACCATTGATTTAGCCTTCACGATTATCTTCTTTTTCTCACCAATAATTCTGTCAATTATCTCTAATGCCGAACTGCTGTTCTCAGCAAAATACGCATGCGCACCAGTAGATTTTATACTTTTAATCGTCTTATCAACATAGTATTCAAGATCTCCTAAAACCTTCTCTCTAACAGATTTTATATATTCAGCTGCCTCCATTAGCATAGAATGATTTTTCAAGATATTATTTATAGAACGGAGAAAATTGTTTATGGATCTTCTTAGACCGATCTGGAGGGCAGCATCCTTCTGTGCTTTAGCCATTTCGCCAGCAAGTTCCTCGATGTTCATTAATACCACACCAACTAGTGCATCATTATTTCAAGGTGGTTCATGCTGTCTCTTTAAGCACCTTAACCTTAAATTCTACTCCAAATTTTTCTCCTTCATCTTTTATTTCCTTGAGAATATTCTTGTGAATTGGTATCCCTATCCTTTTTCTCGTCTCCATTGTTAGCCAAGCCTTCTCCCCAGGTATCCATATCTCAGCATCCTCCGAAATTTTCCTTAAGCCCTTAATATACTCCTTATATTTCTCGATCCTTTCTAAGAAGGCGTCCAGAAATGATATTTTATCTACATCTATCACTATCATGAAGTGCCCGACGTTCGCCCGCTCCTTATCAGTTGTATGCTTAACAAACACGCCGTAATTGGCTCCAGTTAATACACCGCAGAGCACATCAACGACAAGGGCTAAGCCCGCGCCTTTGTGCCCACTAAATTCCTCACCAAGCCCACCTAATGGCAACAGTGAACATTTCCTAGCTAAAACTTCCTTCGGGTCTTCTACAATTTTTCCCTCAGGAGAAAGAGCCCAGCCAGGCGGTATTTTCTTGTCCTCCTTCGCGTAGACCTCTATCTTCCCAATTGGGACAACACTTGTGGCGGCATCAAAAAGCACTGGAGGTGGATTCTTTGTTGGAAACCCGACGGCTATTGGATTCGTGCCTATGTTTCTGCCAACTGTATGCGTGTAGGATACTAGTGCCTCAGAATTCGTCATCACCATGCCAATCATATTTCTTTTAACAGCTTGCAGGGCATAGTAACCAGCTATGCCAAAGTGGTGGCTATTTCTGATACCAACGGCTGAAACGCCTATTTTTTTAGCCTTCTCAATAGCCATTTCCATGGCATTATACGCAACAACCTGTCCTAATCCGGATCCACCGTCGATCAATGCTGTTGAAGCTGTTTCCTTTACAACATTCACTTCGGTTTTTGGGTTTACTGAGCCAACCTGGATGCCAACAGTATACCTCCTAAGTCTTTGGACGCCATGACTCTCAATCCCCATGAGATCCGCAGTCACAAGAACATCTGCAACGATCCCCGCGTGCTCCCTCGGGACCTTCAGGGAGGAGAGAACTTCAGCGACGTAATTTTTTAGGGATGCCCATTCGACTCTAACAAACTCATCAGGTGGAATTGGAGGCGTCTTTTCATATATTCTCAACATGCCGAACACCGAATCATTTTTGATACCTTTTGATATTCTTGTCTAAAATATAAAGCTTTTGTTTTTTCGTAGAATTGTTACGAAAACCGTATTCAATAAAACTTAAGAGCGTTCGATACTCTCTATATTTCTTTAAGAAAATTTATAGCTTAATAATCTTATAGTTTTAATCAAAGCGCGTAGTTCTCTTCAAAATAACATATAAGTTAAATAACAAAGCAAAAGTTAAATAAACTCTTTTTCTCTATTAATTTAAAATTATAATATAATCTAGGTGAAAAATATGATGAGGTTAAAGGATCAAGTTGCCATTATAACTGGTTCTTCACGTGGAATAGGTAGAGCTGCTGCAATACTTTTCGCGCAGGAGGGGGCGGACGTAGTCGTAAACTATGTTAAAGATGCGGACGCCGCTCAGAAGGTTGTTGAAAAGATAAAAGAAATGGGTAGAAGAGCAATTGCTGTTCAAGCAGATGTTGGAAATTTAAAGGACCATGAAAAATTGGTAAATGCTGCCCTAAATGAGTTCGGGAGAATAGATATATTGTACCATAATGCTGCCATTCACTATATTTGTAAAACTCTTGATGATGTAACAGAAGATGTCTGGGATTGGACTTATAATGTTATTGTTAAGGGGCCCTTCTTTCTCACAAAGCGCGTAGTTCCCCATATGTTAAAGCAGGGAAGAGGCAATATCCTCTTTACTTTAACTGGCGGAATCTATAGTGTGCGGCCATCAGATTGGCATTACCTTAGTGCAAAAGCAGCTGTAGCGATGCTCGTTAGGGTTCTCGCGGGAACCCTTGCGCCTGAAATAAGAGTGAATGCCGTAATGCCAGGAACTGTTATGACGGATATGTTTAGACATCACCCGCCGGAATCCTGGGAGGCCTTAGCAAAGTCTGCACCTATGGGGAGAATGGCAACCCCAATGGATGTTGCTAGGGCAGCATTATGGCTTGTATCGCCTGAGGCAGAATATATCACAGGTTGCGTTATTCCAGTTGATGGAGGAATGACTGCGTGCGCATCAAAAGAAACTATGAAACAGATACTCGAAAGATTATTGCCTGGCTTATCACTATATGATTCTAAGATGTACGCACGTTGGCTTAAGGAGATAACTGCGGGACTAGAATTTTAATCAATATAAAAACAGCCTTTAAGTTTCTATCACCTCTATATTTAATCTCCTACAGAAAATCTTTAATTTTTCTCGAAGATCCCCTAATGCCATAACATAATGATTGCCCATAGCGTACTCTATAAATTTCTTTGGATCGCCATTTAATCTTAAAATCACCTTAACCTGTTCCTCTATATCGCAATCCTCTATTTTTCCGAAAGATAAATGTAATCTATTAGCCTTCTTTCCCAAAAGTCTTACCAGAGTAGCTGGTTCCCCTTTTGGGATTTTAGGTCTACATTCTGCTAGAGTAGGTGGTCTATCCCCTATTTCCTTCTGGGTTTTCCCAGAAATTACAACTTCTCCACCTTTGGCTAATGAGCTTGCCGCTGCACAATGAGCTAATGTTAAAAGGTTACCCTCTAACGAGTAAATATCTGTAATCCAAGCTGAAAAACCACTTAAATACTTGAGGAATAAGGCAGATAAAAGTGATAAAACGTCACATTCACAGCCTATCGCATAAGAATCTTCTACAAAGCCAAGACATGGATTTATCTGAAGCTCCGCTTCAATATCTGGATGGCAGCCTATCGCAATCGCATCAAGGTTATATCTATTTAAAATCTCCTTTATTGCTTTATGAACAATTATCCCTTTAGTCAATGAATTTTTATCTGTTTTTAGGATAACCTTTTCTTGCGAAATCTGCTTCATATCTATCTCTTCACACCTAAGAGACCCCAAAATATTAGTGAATTCGAAGCGTGAAAGTTGCCTTAATTTAACACCAAACCTCTTTTCGATGGCTTCGATATCGTAGAGGGAAGCTAACATATAATGTGGCAAATTCCCTAATATGCCAATACGGGCCATTGAAAGTCTATGGATGGCAAAAGCTACCCTCGCTAAAACCGCAATTTTCCCAACAATATCTTTGTCTCCAGGTCTCCCATGCAGCAGCGTTGCCCAAAATCCTCTTTCTATTAAAGCGCCATAGGCGCTAGCAGAGGTGGGAAAAGAGAAACGCCAAGGTAATGACCAGATTACAATTGGTAATTTTAAGTAATCTGCCACAGCCACCTGCAAGTGAGCAGTTGCTCCATGAAGACACAGTAAAAGTGCAAGGTCATAATCCTCTTTATTGATAACATCTCCTAATTGATATACTTGCAATTCATTTACAACAGGGCTAAGTCTTTTTATCTTTACATCTAATCCTTCAAAGGCATTTTCAACAGAATCTATATCGCGTTTAAAACTCTCATCGACAACTCTGCCTATTGGCACCAACAAAATACTTGGACGATCACTCAATGGCCTCTTGCCTCCAATTAGATGATCACTCGATCATAATTTTCATATCAGGCGTAAATTATTCTGAAAAGAATATTCTCACCAAGTTAGATAATAAAACAATAATTATGGAAAAAACGGGTGGATTCATTTCCCTAAGAGGAATTTCGGTATCTCCTCAGGCTTCGCTTTATATACTCTGCAGAGTAAAGCTCTGCAATACCATGCTCCCGTTTTTTCGTCTAGGGTCGAAGGATCATCTTCTGTTAAGACATTTGCATTAGATATTAAAGCTCCTCCAAGCCACGGTTCTTCGGTCGGAAGCTCTGGATACCACCATGAGGCTCCTATATTTACTACTTGCGGGTGAATATGTGGTCCTACTCTAGCCCTCTGCAATATTCTACCTCGGCGTGTTTCAATCCAAACCCAGTCACCATCCACTATACCAAGTTTCCTAGCGGTCTCATAATGTATGTCACAGCGTGGCCAAGGATTCTGTTCTCTGAAACCCATACCCCACTGCCTGTATTCGGAGTGAAACATCGGCCGGAATCTTCCACCAGTAGTAAGTATGAGAGGATACTCCTTAGCTAATTCGGGAGTTCTCACAGGACTCTCAAAGGGCTCCTCATGTTCAGGAAGAGGATCGTATCCTAAATCTTCCAGTATCGAACTCCATATCTCTGCTCTCCTACTTGGAGTAGTGAATCCTCGTGGTTTACCAGTTTTTGGATCAATTAAAGCCCATGGTTTATCCTCCTCTGGGAGATAACCCGGGGTGTTTGAGGTAAGCAATCCCATGCGAATAGCATCCTCAAATTTTATTCCAGCTCGGCTCAGTCTATATTCTATTGCCTCTTTATTGTTCTTCCATGGGAAATACTCTCCAAAACCAAGGCGTATGGCAAGCCCACGGAAGAGCTCATAATCGCTGTGACGATCTCCCATAGGTTTAACTGCATTTTCTCCTACAACAACAGCTTCTTGGTAATCCTCCCAATTGCAACAGTACGGAACTTCTAGACCCTTCGCTGCGGCTGGCAAAACGTAATCTGCAAGGGCTGCAGTAGGCGTCATAAAGTAGTCTTGAACAACACATAGCTCTAAGTTGGAACTCTTTAAGGCTTTGATCACTAACTTAGTATTTGGTGCCCACATGATAGGGTTTCCGCTCCATATAATGAGCGCTTTTATCGGATATGGTTTTCCAGTGAGTATTGCCCGCCAGATAAGTGGCATGGATACTGTTAATGTGTGCCCACCAGAGTTTTGAGGAATCCCCCATACTTTCTGGTAATATTTATTGTATAAGTCAAAGGCTGCCCATGACATTACCTTATATTGATCCATACCTATTTGCTTAAGTTTTGTTTCGGGTTTTATAAACTCTTGCCCCTCGAGCTCAGACTCTCTTACCACAAGTTTACCATTAATAACTGGCCCCGGACGGGCTCTAAGAAGAGGCCAAATGCCGCCTTTCACACCATAATTCCCTGTTATTAAGTGGATTATAACCATAGCTATATGATTATCTGAGGCGTTTTTTCCAGCTTGGTAAAGAGATACTCCGGCCCCTATACCGCCAGGCCTTCTAGTCCAGAACATTCTCGCAGTTTCAATTATTTTTTCAGCTGGTATCCATGTTATTTCTTCAACATACTCAGGCGTATATTTGCTTACGCGCTCCCACAGCATATCCCAAACAGTTTTGCATTCTACTTCTTTACCATCAACTAATTTAACCTTAAATGTTCCAGAAAGAGATGGTTTGGCGTCTTGTGGCTGAAATATCATTTCCTCAGAAATCCATATGGCCGGAGCATTACGCATAGTATCCCATACTACAAAGTTTTCACGCGAACCTCCTTGTCTTATATCGCTCTCCCTTAATAGTTTTCTGACATCTGTACGAACTAAAAATGGCGCATTAGTCCAGTTCAGCACAAAATCCTTATCAAAAAGTCCCTCCTTCATTAAAATATGGATCCAGCCTAAAAATAAAGCACAATCAGTGCCCGGTCTTATTTGTAACCACATGTCACAACATCTGGCAGTTTCTGTTAGTCTAGGATCAACGCACACCGCGTAAATATTTTCCCTATTAAGCGTAAAAGCGGCCCAAAGCGGTGGAAATGCTTCTTTTATATCCGTCCCAACAAGAACAACATATCTAGTTTCACTGCTCATTTCCGGCCATTCACGTGAAAAGGCACCAGCCATGCACTGTTCAACAGCTGTTCCTGGGTGGTGACATATTGTGCTTGGGTCACCAAGGTTAAGGGGATTACCAAACAAATACGCAAAGCGAGAACGGGCCCAGAACGTATCTGAACGCATGGTCCCTTCAATGAAGGCAACACATTCAGGACCATATTTATCCCTCAGCTCCTTTAGTTTCTCCGCTATTTCATCTAAAGCTTGCTCATAGGATATGCGTTGCCACTTTCCCTCGCCTCTTTCGCCTACCCTCTTAAGAGCATACATTAACTGATCTGGATGATAAAGCCATCTTGCCGGGAAATCAGGAATTGTCGCCCGATCATAGCATACAAACTTTTCTTGTGAAAAAGGATCTGGATAGACAACCCAAAGCTTCGAAATAGGATGTTCTGGGTTTCCTTCCACCTTTACTATTTTCCCGGTCTTCTTGTCTATGTAGGCAAGAAGCCCACAGCCCGCGAAGCATCCTCCGGCACCATTGTTACATATAATTCGCTTAACTTCAAGTTCCTCACTCATAAGTATCCCCATTTTTACAATTAAAGATTTTTTTATATGCCTTTTTCTATTTAAAACTTTCTAATAATTCCATCGTTGTTCTTTGGATGTGAAACTCTTATTATTTAGAGGGTGATGTCACCCAGGTTCACGTCCCTTTCAGTTGTTATTATACCAATAACTTTTTTCTTGTAGCCTTCCTTCTCTATTTCAAGCAGGTATTTATGCCTCCATTCTAGATTTTTAAGCCAGAAGTCTCCAAACTCGTCGGTGTACACTTCATATTTTCTGCCAGTATACAAGTCTATCGCTGTAACTTTAGCGTTTTCAATAACCTCTTTCTTCGCCGAGTTTATTATGGTGCCCGCTATAAATGGCTTTGGCAAATTCAGATAATATACTCGAGGTTTTGTTCCATATTCTGGGTGGAGCACCTCAGTCTTTTCTAGGAGCACCTTTAGTTCTTCTTCATCCCCAAAGATTATAGCATTTCTTTGGCATGCATCTACACATCTTGGGACACCACGCTTATAAAGTGGGTCAGCGCCATCTAAAAGATGAGCGCAAAACGTGCATTTCTGTGCTATGCCAAGCTTCTCGTTAAAGTAGATTGCTCCATATGGACAAGAATCATAACATAATGGTTTATCAACGTCTCTGCATCCATTACATCTATCCGGCCTTATTAATACTATTCCGTCAGATCTCTTCACTATTGCTCCGATTCTACACGCCCTGATGCAGGGCGGATTATCGCAGTGCATGCAATTCATGGGTATGTAGGTGACCTTTACTTTTGGAATAGTTCCCCGCTCCACTTCCTTAACCCATCTCCATGCAGCCCCTAAATCTGGTTGTGGCTTAGCGTACGGAGACCAGTCGTTATCTACATGCTCATCCTTACAAGCAATTTGACAAACATAACAGCCTACGCATTCAGCAACGTTAATAATCATAACTTTCTTTCCCATATCTACTCACCATATTGCCCTTTTTTCTTTAATAATTTTTCTAATTCAGATCGGTCAACTTTTCTTATATCTGCTAAGAAGCCCGTTACAACCATCTCAGGGATCCTTACAGGCTCTCCAGCCTTATACTTCTCATATGGTGATGGACAAATAAGGTTTATTGCTCCTCCTCTATCAACCTTGTCTTCTAAGGATATTATGTCTAGATGTGAGCCATGCTGTATTAGTAGAGCCCCTGGGATTATTCTCTCAGTTACATAGGCTCCGAAGAGAACTGCCCCTCTATCGTTATAGACCATAGTTATATCACCATGCTTAATACCCTTTTTAGCAGCATCTACTGGATGGATCCATACTGGCTCATAGAAATATCCATCCGGTCCCATTATCTTACATGAGGGCAGCATCCATAACCATGGGATGTCATCGCCTATAGTATGATGTCTCCATCGTGGATGCGCAGAAACAACTATAAATGGGTATCTTTTCGATCTTAGGCTGCCACTAGATTCTTCATGTTCAACCCACTTAGCTAGCGGAGGTCTTTCTTTATCACCAGGAGCATATTTTTGAATCCTTTGAGAGACAAACTCTATTTTTCCTGTGGGAGTTGTTAAACCGCTTCCCTTCTTGTAGAACCAAGCCATGCCACCCTCATGTTCCTCAAAGCCCATGATTTCCTTCTTTATTTTAATCCATTCTTCCCAAGTTGGAGCGCTATAAATATAAAGTTTCTTCTTCTTAAAGTCTTCCCAAGAAATCTCTCTTGAAATCATTGTTTCTTCATATGCTTTCTTCATCAATTCCTCTGGAGGCGGGAAAGCGTCGGCAACACCAAGTCTTTCGGCCAACATCCTGTATATTTCATAGTCACTTTTTGATTCTCCAAGAGGCGCTACAGCTTTATCTTGATAAGCAATGCCATACATATCACTATGATGGATATTTATGAGATCCTCATGCTCAAATATTGTTTGCGCTGGCAATATTATATCCGCGAAAAGAGCATCATTCTCTAACCAAGGAGTTACCGATACAATAAGCTCGATCTTTGGACTTCTAAAGGCTTCAATCATCCTATACCCGTGATTCCAGCATTGAGTAAGACAGGAGTTTTCATTCCATATCATCTTAATGCCAGGATGGTTGTCGCGTGGGGGATATCTAAATAGCTTGAATTGATCGTCTCCAGAACAGACTATTGTATTTTTTCCATACCAATATACTGGTGGATTAAGTATCGCTTCAGCCACTAATGTTTTTATTATAGGTAATGCTTTATCCAGCGGTGGAGATGAAACATATCCAAGACATACCGGTAAAGATGGTATTCCCTTACCAAACTGTGCGCTTTCTGGATATTGGGGAACTGGCGGTAATTTTTCGAAGGCAAGCCCGGGCAGGAATCTAACAACCCTTAAAAATTGTCTTCCTGGTTTCCCAAGACCCTGCATGGCTAGCAAGTATGCCTCAATTCTCGCTGTCATATGCGCCAAGAAGCCTCTTTGCTTTGGACCACCATAGTGAACTGCTAAAGATGTTCTCTTTTTCGCCCATGTCCTAGCCAAAGCCCTAATGACCCACGAAGAAACACCAGTTATATTCTCAGCCCATTCAGGAGTCTTCGGTATACCATCTTCTTCTCCTAAAACATACCTCTTAAACTCCTCAAAACCTACGCAATGAGTCTCTATATATTCTTTATCATATGTATCCTCCGTAATCCAGACGTAAGCTATAGCTAAATAAAGCGCCGCATCAGTATTAGGTTTAATTGGAACCCACTTATCAGCATGGATTGCTTCAGCATAGTTTAAATCTGGGGATATACCTATTATTTTTATTCCAGCTTTCTTTAAAAAGTCGCAGAAAAACGTGCCTATCTGGCCCGCGAAACCTGGAACTGTCGTTTCAGGATCACAACCACTAAATATTACCATTTCGCAATTTTCTAAAATATCGTCCCATATAGCATCTTGGCTTGGCTCCCCCACCGAAGAGTCAAAACCCCAAACATGCTTCGCCCCATAATAATACCCTTCCCAGCTATCCGGATTTCTTACAACAATTGTCCAACCACTTCCTAAAGCATTAAAGAGATGATGAGCCCACGAATGTGTTGTTTGAATATATCCTGATTGACCATGCCCATCAGCCATAACTAATATTGGTTCCGTAGATCCATATGTTTGCCTAATCCTGTCTATCTCCTTTACAATTATATCTAGCGCTTCATCCCAAGAAATCCTAACATAACCACTTTTACCTCTATTCTGTGGATTTCTGTTTTCTGGATTCCAGTCTATCCTCTTAAGCGGATAAAGTACTCTGGTTCGTGAGTTTAATCGCTTTCTATGAGCGAAAGAAGGAGTCCATGGAACACACTTTCTATTGGGCCTAGTAAAGACGCCCCTGCTGGTTCTTATCTCATAAACATTGACGTTTTCAGGTATTATAGAGGGGAGGCACCTGACTATCTTATTATTCCTAACGTGCACCTCGATAGGTAATGCTGAACCAGCAACACCACAAAATCCGGAAGAAACATATACAATTTTTTCCGAGCTGTCAATAGGATTTTCCAACGCTTTCGCCCCGAAACTTGAGTTTTCTCTTCAACGCCGATAAAAGCTTTTCGATTACTAATTCTGGTATCTTTTAAAGCAGATGCATGAAATAGAATTTATAGAAAACCAGCTATCCTAAATCTAAAGATTAATGTTTCTTAATCAAAAAATTAAATGCCAAACGTGCTAAAATAAAAGTGTTCTTAAATGAGTAAAAAAGACTACCTAAAAATTAAGGAAAACAAAAAATTAAAAATCTATTAGATTTTTTGGATTTTCGAGAAAATACCTTATCTCTTGAAGGAAACGAACAGCAGGGACACCCTCTATAATTCGGTGGTCATATGTTAAAGCTAAGTAGACCATGGACCTAATTTTTATTTGATCATCTACAACAACTGGTCTCTTTTTTACGGCTCCAACACCAAGAATCGCGGCTTGAGGATAGTTAATTATTGGAGTATTGAAAAGAGCCCCAAACATGCCGACGTTTGTTATAGTGAAAGTGCCGTCAGCAACATCATCAAAAGACAATTTTCCCTCTCTGGCTTTTTTAGCCAGAAGATCGATCGCTTCAGAGATTTGTTTCAAGCTCATCTTATCCGCTGCCTTTATAACGGGAACAACTAGCCCCCTTTCTCCCGCATAGACAGCGACCCCTATATTATAATATTTTTTGACTATAATTTTGTCGTCTTCAAGGGAGGAATTGATGATTGGATATTTCTTCAGGGCTTGAACAACGGCCTTTACAACAAATGCGGTAAAGTTTACGTCATGACCCTCTTTTTTCAGCTGTTCACGCAAACTTAACAGTTCCGTTACATCAGCTTCCGCAAATGTGGTGACATGAGCAACTGTGCGCATGCTCAATGACATAGCCTCAGCCATAGTTTTTCTCCAGCCCTCTAACGGAATAATCTCCACATTCTCTGCCTTTTCAACTGGAGCTCCAATCTCCTCTTCTCTCGGGATAAAGGGAAGCAGATCTTTCTCAGTTATTATCCCGTCGGGTCCTGTGCCTCTTATCTTAGATAAATCTATCCCATATTTCTTCGCCAATCTTTTCGCTAAAGGCGAAGCTGCCACCTTCACTTTCTCTACAGCTAAAGTTTCTCGGGATATCTCCTCTTCTACTAAGGCTATAACTTCCCCAACTGGAACAATAGATCCTTCCTCCTTTAGAATCCTTAATGTCCCTGAGACTGGAGACGTTATTTCCGCCGTCGCCTTCGCCGTCTCTATTTCGGCAATAGTCTCTCCTCTTTCAACTTTTTCGCCATCTCTTTTTCTCCACCTTACAATAGTTGCTTCCCGCATAGTTGGATCCAACTTAGGAAGAACAACCTCCGCCAATGCTAATCCCTCACTTAGATATTCTTAGAACTGCTTCCATGATTTTATTCTCATCAGGAATATAAAATTTCTCTAAGGGAGGGCTAAATGGTACTGGAGTGAAAGGTGCACCTACTCTTACTATCGGAGCATCTAAGTAGCCCAGCGCTTTTTCCGCGATCAAGGCAGCAACCTCAGCTCCAAAGCCGCCTGTTACTGGCGCTTCATGCACGATAACAATTTTTCCAGTCTTCTTAACAGAGGATAGTATAGTATCTTCATCTAATGGTAATAATGTTCTTGGATCAATAACCTCAACACTTATATTTCTCTTCTCTAAAATTTCAGCGGCCGCAAGCGCTTTATGAACCATTAATCCAGTAGCTATAATTGTGACGTCATCACCTTCTCTCTTAATATCAGCCTTTCCTAACGGAACCATATATTCACCTGTAGGTATTCTCCCTCTTAATCCATACATCATTTTATGCTCAAAGAAGATAACGGGGTCATCATCTCTTATCGATGCTTTCAGTAGCCCCTTAGCATCATAAGGTGTGGAGGGCATGACTATTTTTAATCCAGGCACATTCAAGAACCATGCTTCAGGCGACTGACTATGATGTAAACCCATAGACGCGCCGGCGCCAAAAGGTGCTCTTATAACTATCGGAACCGAAGCCTTCCCGCCATAATTATACCTCATTTTCGCAGCAACATTAACTATCTGATCCATCGCTATAGTCAAGAAATCTGCAAACATTATCTCGGCAACAGGTCTCATGCCGAGAAGGGCAGCTCCAACAGCCGCGCCAACAATTACTGATTCAGATATTGGTGTACCAATTACCCTATCTGGAAACTCATCGCATAATCCCTTTGTTGGCGGCCAGAGACCTCCGCGTGATGGCCCTATAGTGTCAGGGCCCAAATCTTCCCCTAAAAGAATTACGGATGGATCTCTTCTCATTTCTTCTTTAAGAGCTTCATTTAGCGCTTCGCCAAAACTTACTTCTTTAACAGCCCCCTTATAATGCTTTATATCTATATATTCCGCCTCCCTTAACAAATATTCTCCATATACATCCCTCAGCGCCTCCTCAGGTTCAGGGAATGAGCTCTCTTCCGCAAATCTAATAGCCTCATTTATCTCCAACTCAACTTGTTTCCTCAATTCATTTTCCATCTCCGGCGTCAATATCCCTTTCTCCAAGAGAAAGTTCCTATATCGGATCAATGGATCTTTTTTCATCCATGCTTCAATCTCTTCTTTTGGTCTTCTCTCCGGATATCCGGTTTCCGCGTGATCCCGTATTCTATATGTTTTACATTCAATCAGGGATGGCCCATAGCCGACACGCGCTTTTTCAACGGCTTTCTGGACAGTCTCATGAACGGTAAGTACATCATTGCCATCAATGGTAAATCCATCAATTCCATAAGCTATAGCTCTATCCGCAAGGTTTTCAATAGGGCAATGACTGCGATAAGGAGTCCACATAGCATACTGGTTATTTTCAATTATATATATTACTGGCAACTTTTTAACAGCCGCAAAGTTTAAAGCTTCATGGAAATCGCCTCGCTGCGTCGCTCCATCCCCCAAAAAACATAGAACCACGGAACTTCTCTTCTTTAGCTTACAATAAAGTGCGGCGCCCGTGGATAAACATAAATGCCCTCCAACTATACCAGTAGTCCCTATAATGCCACGCTCATTATCCCCCATATGATGAGTTGTCACTTTTCCTCTAGCAGGTCCCGTACTTTTTCCAAAGATTCCTGCCATTAATATTTTAGCTGGTACACGCATGAGTAATGCCGGCCTAGCTCTAAGCGACGGAACAATATAGTCATCGGATCTCAGTTTAAAGCATGCCCCAACATATATGGCTTCTTGACCAATATGCGAATGAGGTAGCTCCAGTATTCCCCCATGATTGGGCATTCCATAATATCTCTCAATCAGCTTTTCATCGAAATTTCTTGCAAGCAACATATACTTGTAAATTTCTATTAGATCAGATTCAGTTAAACTCATTTTCATCACCCCTGATCTCTATCGCGTTCATTAAGATTAATGGATGAATGCTTATAAGATTTTTATTATTATTCTGCTTTCCCAGAACTGTTAGTTTTGAGGGACAATGTTACTTAAAAGTTTTCTTTACTAACAAAGGGAGATTAAATTAGGAAGTGTAATTGTACTCTAAGCGTGATCCAAATATGCCCTGTAAGTAAAATGCTAAATAATCTTAGCATTGCATTTCCAAAAAAAGAAAAGTTAGCAAATCGTTGCATTAATTTAATTAGGAAGTAGATAGCCAAAGTATTTTTGGATTAAAGAAAACTTTAACCATTTTTAGGGGGTGCCGTCCCATGAAAATTCTGGAATATGAGGCGAAGCTGATACTTTCAAAATATGGGATCCCGGTGCCTAAAGGTATCCTAGCCACAAACGTGGTAGAAGCCCGAGAGGTAGCTCAGAAACTAAGACCTCCATTTGCCGTTAAAGCGCAGGTTCCAGTATCTGGAAGAGGAAAGGCTGGCGGAATTCTTTTCGCAGAATCTATTAAGGATATAGAGAAAGCTGCTGAGGAACTATTTAACAGGAAGATAAAAGGAGCCCCTGTTCGAAAGATACTTGTCGAAGAAAGAATTGATATTCTCAAAGAACTCTATCTTGGAATGAGCATTGAGAGACTTGAGAAAACCTATGTAATAGTTGGGTCAACTAAAGGTGGAATAGACGTAGAGGAAATCGCCAAAGAATCCCCTCACAAAGTTTTTAGATTTTCAATAGATCCATTTTATGGTTTTCAGTTTTATCACGCTAAACAATTCGTGAAAAGAATGGGATATTCTGGAAACCGTCTTCTATTGCTTGCAAATATCCTTTACAGTTTATATAGGGCTGGAATCGATCTTGACGCTGAACTAATTGAGATAAATCCTTTAGCGGAAACCCGAGAAGGAGACTTTATAGCGGTCGATGCCAGAATAATAATCGATGATAACGCCTTATTCCGTCACCCGGAATATAGGAATAAAATATTTGAAGAAGATCTTTCGCCCCAAGAAATTGAAGCAATTAAAAATGGTTTAGCCTATGTTAAGTTAGATGGAGATATAGGTGTAATAGGCAATGGTGCTGGTCTTACCATGGCAACTCTCGATCTCATACAGTTCTATGGCGGAAAACCAGCAAACTTCCTTGATGTTGGTGGGGGGGCTCCTGCCGAAAAAATAGCTACCGCCATACGGATAGTGCTTTCTGACTCAGATGTAAAAGCGCTTCTAGTGAACATTCTTGGCGGAATAACTCGTTGCGATGAAGTAGCTAGGGGAATCATTCAGGCTATAAGAGGATTAAATGAAAAGAAGCCAATCGTTGTTCGATTGCTAGGAACTAATGAGGAAGAAGGAAGACAAATATTAACAGAAGCTGGCATTCACGTATTAGATAACATGGAGGTGGCGGCGCAAAAAGTGGTGGAAGTAGCGAGGGAAGGAAAATGGGGATAATAGTTGACAAGAATACGAGAGTAATAGTTCAAGGCATAACTGGTAAAGAAGGAAGCTTCCACACAAAATTAATGCTTGAGTATGGAACGAAAATAGTTGCTGGCGTAACTCCTGGAAAAGGAGGATCAAAAATTCATGACGTTCCAATCTATGACACAGTTGAAGAAGCCATCGAAAAGCATCCAGCAGATGCTTCTATAATCTTTGTTCCAGCACCCTTCGCGGCGGATGCTGCTCTAGAAGCCTTGGAGTCTGGAATAAAGATTCTAGTTATAATAACAGAGCATATGCCCATTAGAGATACTATTAGCGTTATAGCTTATGCCCGTCAAAGAGGTGCCACGGTGATAGGCCCTAATACTCCTGGGATAATAACGCCAGGGGAATGTAAAATTGGAATAATGCCAACTCATATATTTAGACCCGGGAGAATAGGCATAGTTTCTAGGAGTGGAACGCTTACATACGAGATAACCGCGGAGATAACTAGAATGGGATTAGGAGAATCTACATGTATAGGTATAGGGGGAGATCCAATAGTTGGTTTAAGCTTCATTGACATCTTAAAGCAATTTAAAGACGATCCGCAGACAGAAGCGGTGGTTCTTGTAGGCGAAATAGGTGGAAATCTTGAGGAAACCGCGGCAGAATACATATTAAAAGAGAAATATCCAAAACCTGTTGTCGCTTTTATAGCTGGACGGAAAGCGCCGCCAGAAAAACGTATGGGTCATGCAGGTGCGATAATAATGGGAGAGACAGGGACCGCCGAAAGTAAAATCAAAGCTTTCAGAGAAGCTGGTGTTGAAGTGGCTGAAAAGCCAAGAGACGTTGCCGCACTACTGAAAAAATTATTTAAATAAAATAAGGTTAACAAAGGAATATAGCAAAGCTTATATTATTTATCTTCCCCTACAAAAATTTGAGCGAGTTCATATGGTCATATTGAAGTGTAAAGATCTGGTCAAACGCTTCGGTGGAATACGGGCTTTATCAAATCTAACATTTGAAGTTAATGATGACGAGATTTTTGGCATTATTGGTCCAAACGGGTCTGGAAAAACAACCCTTTTTAATGTTATAACAGGCGTTTATCGACCGGATGCAGGAAGCATCGAATATAAAGGTCGTTCTATTGTGGGGTTGTCTCCTCATGAGATTTCTAGAATGGGAATTATTAGAGCATATCAGATACCTCGTCCATTCACGAGACTTACCATATTAGAAAATTGTGTTGTGGCAGCACTCTCTACTCAAAAGATAAGCTATAATGAAGCGGTTAAATATAGTCTAGAAGCATTAGAGCTGCTGAAATTAGGAGATTTAATAAATGTTCCCGCCGGCTCTTTACTTCCCTTTCAACTTAAAAGACTTGAGATGGCAAGGGCTCTGGCTTGCAGGCCAAAACTTCTTCTTTTAGATGAACCAGCAGCTGGGATGCGAAAAGAAGAGATCAGCTATTTAGCAGAACTCATTGATAAGATATTCAATGAGGGAACCAAAATAATTTTGGTGGAGCATAGAATGGAGCTTATTACGCGAGTAGCCAAGAGGGTCATGGTTATGTATCGTGGCACAAAATTGTTTGAGGGAGAACCAAAAGAAGTGTTAAGCGCTCCAGAAGTCATAGAAGCATATTTGGGAGAGGGTATTAAATGAAAAATTCGAATCCGCTTTTGAAGGTAGATAATATTGATGTTTCTTATGGGCGTATAGATGTTCTTTGGGATATTTCCATGGAAATAAGGGAGGGAACAGTTGTCGCTTTAGTGGGAATGAATGGGGCGGGAAAATCAACTCTAGTTAAGACTATAACCGGTCTTCTTCGCCCAAAGAAGGGCGCTATCTATTTTGAGGATAAAAGAATAGACGGTCTTGATCCCTGGCGCATCGCCGAGCTTGGTATAATTCAGGTGCCTGAGGGACGAAGACTCTTTACTAGAATGACTGTTAAAGAAAACCTGCTTATGGGCTGTTACCTTAAAGAGAGAAGAAAAAAAGCTGCTCAAAAGCTTAAAGAAATCTACCAGCTATTTCCAATATTAGCCGAAAGGGAGAAGCAGGAAGCTGGAACTTTAAGCGGAGGAGAACAGCAAATGCTCGCTATAGCAAGAGCCTTAATGGCGGAGCCTAAACTATTAATATTTGATGAGGTAACATTAGGCTTAGCACCAAAGGTTAGAGAGGATATATACAGAAAGCTCGATGAGATAAAGCGTTTAGGAGTAACGATTCTCCTTATAGATGAGAATGTTCAAAGGAGTCTCGAGCTCAGCGATTACGCATATGTTCTAGAATCAGGCCGAATCACTTTACATGGAGAAACAAAAGAGCTGCTTAAAAATAAAGATATGATGATAAAATTTTATTTTGGCATTTAATGAAGGAAATATTATTTACTACTTTTCCTTTTGGCACCTTTCAAAAGACAAAAGATGTTGATGAAATTATGCTCTTACTCTGAGGGAGAGGGCTATTCACGATAAGCAATTTTTTATGTCAAATTTAAGCATTTACTCAGCAATAATATCATCAACAAAGAACACGCAAAACTTCCTCTAAACCTAATACACTTATGGAAAGGACAATTTTAGAGATATTTTTAATTATGAAGAGATCTACTATGGGTCAATAAGGATTTTAGAGGAAAAGAGAGAAAATGAAAAATATAGAGACTGAACTTAATAAAATCCTAACCGTGGAGCCATTCAGGCTTGCTTAAATAGTTATCATCACCAAGTGTCTCTATTATTTTTTCATAACCAGGTTTGGGAACTATTGGTAAAAGCACATGCGATTGATAATCCTTGTTACGATAGATTTTATGGAGCGTAATTTTACTGCTGCAAAGGTGCGGGTGAAAGTGTATTTGCATTTCAGGATCCCTAGGAGACTCCGCGCTCTCTATTTCCAATTTTATACGGTGACCAGCTTTAAATACGTTTACTACAACGCCAAGGGCTATCATATACTCATATATTCTGCCCGGTTCTACAGGCTCTTGGGATGTATGCGGATGATATGGCTCTCCTGGCTTAGATTTTTCTGGATCAATAGCCCTATGAGATGCTTTTAAGTAACCTTTACCAAGGGTAATATCTTTGCCATCTGGCGTCACATCACATAGTCTAACTATCCAGTTTGTATCGTCTTGGTCTATAGAAGCATAAAAGTATATGGCTACAGGACCCATCACTTCCAAGTCTCTTGGTAAAGGCGGGGTCATATATTTGACAGAGTCTCTTTTATTGGATAGCCAAAGAGGTCGATATAAATAGCAGTCTGGTTCTGGCTGATCAAGCTCGGGCGCGAACGAAAGCCATTCCCACCGACGTAAGTATAACTTAACCCATTTAATATCTTTTGGCGGCCACCCCGTTAGGTAGCGCCACTCATTAGCCCCCATAACAAACAATTTTATTGGTGGATCCCTCATAATACCAGTATCGATTCCTTTAAGCCAATAATCAAACCACCTAAGAGCTTCCTCCCGATCTTCCCTCCATGGACGTTCCTCAGGACCCACAGGTTTCACCAAAAGTTTCTTAATAGAATTAACATTCATGTAAAGATGCCAGAAGGCGCGAGCCTCATGAGCCAGTTTACCAACAATGTATACTGGAACTTTTATCTTATCATAGTAGGGATAAATTGATCTTTCTCGCCAATATGGTCCGTCGAGAGGATTAAGCATAATATCAAAGAAGAGAGGGCATTTTTGCGGATAATGTAACAAGTGATAGAGCATCGTATAGTACCTTATGTCCGGGTTACTTAAGAGTCCCTTGACTCTCTGTTCAAGTTTTTCCTTGGGCAAGACCTTCATCATTTCTGATACAGCATTTCTTGGCGCAAAACCACAAGTTAAGCCTGCATGGCGACCATACCATAAATGATAGAGAAACAATCCAAGAATTCCGCCGTGATATGCTAAATCACGGTAAGCGTCCACATATATGTGGGAAACAAAGATGGCTTTTAGGCTGGGCGGCTGGTGTATGGCCGTTTTTAATGCTGTCGCTGCATAGTAAGAGTAACCAAGCATACCAACATTACCATTAGACCAGGGTTGCTGAGCAGCCCATTCTACAAGGTCATAGCCATCTTTTCCCTCCTGCATGGAGAAAAATGTATATTCACCCTCCGACTTTCCTGTACCCCTTACGTCAGCTATTATATGAACGTATCCTCTGGGCACAAAGTACTCGATATCGCCAGCCTCTATATTACCATCCCAGAAGGCACTCTCATAAAGCGGTTGCGGTGGTATCAACAAATCCTGTATGTCTTTGCCATAAGGTCCCATCGACAATAATACTGGAAATTTTCCTTCCGATTTAGGGCGGAAGACATTAACCGTCAGGCGTACACCATCACGCATAGTCACGTAGACGTCTCTTTCCTCAACAATTTCATACATCAGCTCACCCATCTTTAAATCACCAGATAAAACATAGATTGAGAAAAGTGCATATTAGCCTTTTGATTTTCTCTTTATTTCGATTTGGGAAGCCAAAGGTTTATGATAGGCGTTGGCATTTAATTAAGCGTTACATTACGGGCACGTTTGGCAGAATGATAACTTTTATATGGATTAGACATTTCTCTTAGAATTCTTCTTAACCTTAAAACCATTTCCCCGTTAGAGACTACAATCTTAGCTCTGACCACCAGCCTTTAAGGACTAAGATTCCAGAAAAAGGGATTCTCAATTAAGAGAGAAATCTTATTCATGGAGGGATCCTAAAAACTGGATTGGAAGAAGGGCTTAAAGTGAGCATCTGGGTTCATTATCATCTTCGTAATGGATCGGCAAGCAGTCCATAAACTATTTTACGGATATATTCTTGCAGGTTTTATTTCTAAGGGTACATAAACAATTTCATATATCACCCCAATTAAAGGCTCTGTATCAAGATAAAAGTAATGAGAACCGTGGAACATCCCCTGCTGCAAGATTTTGATGCCCTTTGTTTTGAATGCCTCTAAATCTTTTTTCACTTCTTCTAAAGAATTGTATCTTCTACCAACATGATGAAGCCCCTCTCCTTTTGTTTCAAGAAACTCTTTATGGATGCTTGGTCCTTCTTGAGGCTCTATCAACTCATAATATATATCACCCATTTTCGCAATAGCTACTTTTAGGGTGTAATTGGCTGGTCTCTCTCTGACGTAAGTCTCTCTATGAAATGGTGGAACAAAATAATGGATAATCCACGGCTCAACTCCAAGAATCTCGTGATGCCTTTTTAAAGACTCCTCAAGGTTTTTTGCAACAGCAGCAACATGATTGATCTTACCAGCTTTTATAACATTCTGCGAATACATGGTAAAAACCATATAGCAGCGCCATATAAGACTTTTGCTAATGATATGGAAGACAATCAAAACCCAAACAAAAACTATTGATAACCTGCATGTTCAAAACCTAATTTTTCAATTTAGTGAACAACAATTAATACTAAAAAATTAAAAAAAGGTGATTTGTGGAGCCTACCCAAGCTGGAAGTTTTGTGTGCGGAGTGGAGTTTCTGGCTTTACTCCAAGCTGCGGGCGTACATAAACTATTCTCATCGTCCATCCTTCTGGTGCTAACTCAAATTGTGCAAGTGTGTTGGATGTTTCGCATAAATGATCCTCTCTAAACTTCACGCGGCCCACAGGGGTCTCCATGTCGATCTTTGCAAACGCGTTGTTTATAGCGTTTCTATCTAAGGTACCTGCTATCTTTACAGCTTCAAGCGCCACGAAGAAGTTCATGTACGCGATGCCTTCCATGTGCGTCATACTCATGTCTCCTAGGTATTTCTTCCACTCTGTTCTATACCACTCATTTCCCTTGAATGGCAGGGTATACCACCAGTGTGTCTCTGCCACAACACCTTCAGCTAAATCTCTTCCAAGAGCTTCTGCCTCAGGTATCTTCATACATCTACCCACACCAAACATCTTTGGCTGATAGCCCATTGCAGCACATTGCCTACGGAATGAAATCCACTCAACAGGTGTAGTATTAACTAAAACTACATCCACGCCCTCTTCCATAAACTTCTTAATTATGGCTGTAAGGTCCGTGGTGCCTGGGGGAATAAAGCCTGGGAAGAATATCTTAAAGCCCGCAGCCTCCACTCTCGGAACGATTTTCTTATATGCGTCGCGGCCTGAAGTATCATCAGTGTATACTACTCCAATCTTATTAATTTTCGCTTTATATTGGCTTAGGAAGCCTTCCCATAGCTCTCCATAAACTGTATAGTTAAAGCCTGCGGTCCAGTACCATACGAATTTACCTCCAGGAACTGACGGAAGAGCTGAGCCTGCTATAGTATCTATTGGAGACCCGCCTATTGCTGGGATTCCTCCCACTTTTTCAATGCTAATTACTGCTGGCACAGTAAATGGTGGAGGCGCGCCATAAAGAATTATCACATGCACTACCTTCTCGGTTACCATCTTTGTCGCAAGCTCAACGTATCTTGCAACGCTGCTTTCGCCATCATAAATTATAAGTTCTATTGGGTGATACTTGCCTGTTCCCGAAAGATAAATGCCTCCCTTTGCGTTTATTTCAGTTGTCCATGCAGTCCACTGTATCCTAGCCCTTATATTCTCAGGTGCATAAGCCCCGGTCAAATTTGTTACTATTCCTATTTTAATTGGTTCGCCAACCTCCCTAGCTGGAGGTAATGTAGAGTAATAATAGTAGACACCTGCCACAGCCGCGATGACTACAATCACGATAATAGCAACAGCCTGCAATTTGGTGATAGCGTTCGCCCTCAAAATTTCTTCCCTCCAGACAACATATTAAATGGTAGAGGATATAAAATTTTCTTCATTATAAGATTAATAAATTAGTTTTAACATATTTATTAGCAATGTGCCCAAAATTTCTTGAAAATTTAGTTTAAGGTTTATTTATATAAATTTAGGAAGCATCAGAACCCACAAGACAAAAATCACAAAAACTTTATATAATAAAATCTCACTTAAAATCCATTAACAACCTTCCAATCCGCAAACTGAAAAATAAAAATTAATTAGAGTTAAAGCAAAAACACTAAAAATAAGAGAGCTTAAAATAGTGAAGATGGAGGCAAAGATCTAAAACATGATTGACATCATATTGATGGGTATTTTTGTAGGCGCTGTGTATGGACTCATTGGTTTAGGCCTTTCTTTAATTTTTACGGGTATCAGGAACAACATGAATATAATGCATGGGCAAATGGCTCTTTTAGGGAGTTACTTTGCTTTTACTGCATCTACATTTCTAGGGATTGACCCTCTGTTATCTTTAATTATAGTTCTTCCTGTTGCTTTTTGTGTAGGCTTTATATTGCAATATACATTACTAAACAGAGTGGTGTTAGAGCCTCCAACTTACATCTTGACTACCGTGGGAATTAGCTTGGTAATTGAAAATTCAATCCTCATAATCTATGGTCCAGATTTAAAAAGCTTAACGCCCTATACCGCAGATTTTGTTAAAACATTCACATCCTTCGCATCAGACCTCCGCATACCCAACGTATACATAATAGATTTTGTTACCGCAGTAATCGCGATGATGCTTATTTTCGTTTTTCTAAAATACACTTATATGGGAAGAGCTATAAGAGCTACATCTCAAGATCATGTGGCTGCTAATCTTCTCGGAGTAAATGATAGGAAGATTTATGCGACTACATTTGGTATAGGGTCAAGTCTTGCTGCTTTGGGCGGATTTTTTGCAGGTCTCACTTATGCTTTTGAACCCTTCTACGGTCCTCTTTACTTGAGTCTAGCGCTTGCTGTTATGATATTGGGGGGTCTGGGTAGCATCCGTGGCGCGGTGGTAGGGGGAATTATCATAGGATTAATCCAAGCGGTAGTTTCATATCTCCTGGGAATAACATGGGCTCAATTAGCATCAAACGCTGTGACACTAATTTTTCTTGCATTCAAACCAGAAGGAATATTCGGGTATAGGGTATGATTAAAACAAAGTTCAAATTTAAAAGAAATCTCTCTTTGATCCTTGCAATCCTTATAGTGGCTTCTTTAATGCCTTTAGGATTACCACCCGCTTATATAACTCTATTATTTCTATTTTACATATACATGACAATGGCTAATGTTTTTGATCTTCTTTCCAGCTACTCTGGAATGTTAGCTCTCGGTTTTCACGGATTTATTGGTTTTGGAGGGTATGTGACTAGTATTGCAACAACATACTGGGGCTTTTCCGCCTTACCTAGTTTACTTCTTAGCGGGGCTCTTTGTGCTTTACTTGCCCTAGCAACATCATTCTTAATCTCAAAAATGAGGGGCTTATATTTTGCTGTGGGCACTCTTGTGACAGCCCAGATCCTCTTTTATTGGTTCCAAAGCTGGACTTATGTGGGTGGGGGTTATGGAATGCCAGTAGTATCCTACGTCACTCTCCACGGTCTCTATTACATCTCATTAGCATTCGCTCTCATATCAATATTCACTTCTTATACTCTCATTCGTAGTAGAATAGGATTGAGACTCAAAGCTATAGCAGACGATGACTTAGCTGCCAGCACGTATGGCATCGACGTCTTTAAAACCAAACTTTTATGCTGGGTTATATCATCAATCTTTGCAGGTTTTTCCGGAGGATTATATTTCATTTATTCAAACTTTATTTCACCGGGAGCTGCTTTCAGCTTCTACTGGACATTAAGTGCAATAGCAGCCGTAGCTATCGGAGGAAGACGGACAACCCTCGGTCCCATTCTAGGAGCATTCATCGTTGTTCTGCTACGACAAACTTTCCTAACATTATTACCAGGACTAAGCGCGCTAGTTTATGGAATTCTAATAATAATTGTCTTATTTTTATTTCCTCATGGAATTATAGGATACATAGGTACCTTTTTAGGTAAGGAAAAACAAAAATAAGCTCATAATTTAAATTAGAGTGCTTTGTCTCTTATTTTTCTCGGACATTTTCTTTTTAATTCTTCGTCACTCTTGCAAAAATAAATTGAATAATTTATTCAGCCATCACATGATCAGCTAATGCGCTTCTCCTACTATACCACGCTCATTGATTGATCTTAAAGACTCGAAAAATGCTTGATGATAAATCCTTTCTGAACATTAATATCCATTAATAAATTGCCTATTTTTAAGGGAGTTTGCTGACTTGCTTGTCTGATATTCGCCATGAAATTATTATATTTTACTCTAAGCATACTAAAATAATGATGGCTCCTTTGAGGAGGTATCTATGAATTTAAAGGAGAAGATAAAGAAATTTGCTCTTGAAGAGGAAAAGATAGATTTTTTTGGCGTAGCTTCTGTGGACAGGTTTAAATACGCGCCAGAAGGGCATAGACCAGAGGATCTATTAGTAGGTGCAAGATCTATCATCTCTATGGGCGTAAGAATACTGGAAGGTGTTAGAGAAGCTGCAATAAGGGTCCAGTATAAAGGCTTTCCAAGATATTTAATTTACTCCCAGCTGTGGTATGGATACAGTTTGCCAAATTGGATAATATTAGATCGCATAGCCTGGTTAGTTGCAAACATGCTAGAAAAAGAAGGGTATGTCGCTTTACCTATACCATCTAGTGGCGCGGAGTGGAAAACTGAAAGAGAAGATACGAGAACGTACGGTCAATTCTCAAATAGACATGCAGCTGTAGCGGCGGGGCTGGCTGAATTCGGGCTAAATAGACTCGCATTAAATCCTATAACAGGTCCAAGAGCTAGGTGGGTAAGCGTGATAACAACCGCAGAACTAGAACCAGATCCTCTTTATGATGGACCAAAATTATGCAGACCAGATATTTGCGCAAAATTGTGTAAAGAAAAATTTGGTGTACATAAACCAATTTGCCATAATGTCTGTCCCGCTAATGCATTTTTGACTGAAAAAATGGAGAAGGTAACTATCGGAGACAGGATCTATTATTATCCGGATATAGATATGGTGAAATGTGCCTGGGTGGGGGCTTCTGGCTCGCTTAGTAATACTGTGATCGTACCAGAAAATGTTAAGACTTTTACGGACATTAGAAGGGAAGTTGCGAGACGTAATGATCCAATCGTTCAGCGGGAGATGACGTTTGCTCACAGAGCCCATTATTGCGGGAGATGCATGAATCTATGTCCATCCCCTAATTTTGAAATCCCACAGATCTAAATTTATTCCCTTTCTTCACTTTTAACATTATTTAAGAGAAGAATGCGAGTATCATATTATGGAACAAGTACTTGTCTCCCTATCACTCTGCCAGTCTCTAGATCGTCAAAGGCTTTTTCAGCTTCTTCAAGTTTTCGAACAACCGTTACATTGGATTTAATTTTTTTCTTCTCAGCTAATTTTACAACATTAATAAAGTCTAATTGATTGCCAACAAAGCTGCCTGTCAATTGCGCCTCTTTAAATATTAGGGGGCCAATCGAATATTTTATTTCGCCTCCCTCCATACCAACTATAATATATTTTCCACGTTTAGCTAAAGCTGATGAAAACAAGGAAAACGTTTTTTCTGAGCCAACTAAATCAATGATGACGTCGCTCCCTTTTCCCTCGGTTATTCTTAATATTTCATCAACAACATCTTCTTTGCTTGCATTAACAACATAATCTGCCCCGAACTGCTCAGCCATTTTTAGGGTTTCTTCCCTTCTACTAACACCTATTATTGTGGCTCCGCTGATAACTCTGGCCATCTGGATAACCATTGTTCCAAGGCCCCCACCAGCCCCAATAACCGTAAGGACCTTTGATGGATTAAGCTCAGCCTTTCTTAAAGCTCTATATGAGGTTACACCTGAACAGGAAAGGGGCGCAGCATCCTCAAAAGAGAGATTCTTTATCTTAAGTAGATACCTATAATGTGGGACCCTGACATACTCGGCAAAACCACCATCCGCATTGATCCCAAGGTGAATCGGTTTCTCACACAGATTATTCTCCCCAATTTTACAATAATAGCAAGAATCACATCCTATCCAAGGGTTAACAACCACTCGATCATTCTTTGCAAATTCTTGAACCTTATCACCAACCTCTTCGATAATGCCTGCAATTTCATGGCCAAGCGTTAGGGGTAATCCTGTAGTGCGTCTCTTTTTTATGTGAAGGTCTGAATGACATACGCCTGCAGCCCTAACTCTCACAAGAACATCAAAGTCTTTAACTTTCGGAGTATCAACATCCACCAACTCTATTCTACCAACTTCCACCAATCTAACAGCCTTCATACCTTTAACCTCTCAAATATTTAAAGCACAAAAAAGTTTAAAATATTTATGCTTTAAACTTATTACGTTTTACCAAGATGATTAAAATTTAACGCTTTATATTTTTGGAACCTATATTAGAAAATAAGATAAGAAATGTTATGAAAAATCTATATATGATAAAGAACGTATCTGAAATTTATTGTAGGGTGAATCGAAATTTTATTCTTCTAGAATAAGATATTCGTCTGAAGCAACATTATTTGGGTCAAATGCTCTCTTAAATTTAGATTGCCAGCGCCACGCCTCGGGATGAGTACACTCTTTTAAAATCCTTTCTTTTTCTTCTTTAGTAGGCATGAGGAAAACATCTATGGGTCCGCCCATGCCCCCAATATATCCCATCTTTCTTCCAACCTCTTCTCCTCTAATACGATATTTTATTGCAGCATTTTTTGATTCAGGGTCGCTTACATCAAATAGACAGAAGTTCTCCATATACATTGCTCCTCCTCCCCCACGTATTGCAAATGTTCCCATGAGCGCATCAACCCCATCATCAACAATTAGCTTCTTTTCTATCAACTCCTTTTTATGTCTAAGACTCTCCTCAAAGATTGGTAGCAGACTTAATGGAGACCCATAGGGCGAATAACCGGGCGTATAACCCCCAGCATAATAGTTCCAGTTTTTATAGCAAAGCCTAAATAACCAAATGAATGTTAACTCTTTTATAGCTTGATCTTCGCATTCCTCAACAATCCATCCTCCAGTCTCTTCCAGTATTTTCTTTAAGGCAGCGTTCTGCCATTCAAGATGCTTCTTTGTGTTTCCAACAAGTATTATTTGGTAAGATTTCCTCATTTTCTCCGTAAGTCTTTTGGTCTCCGGATCTTTAAGAACCTCCTCAAGATGATATATCGTTTTATTTGGGTCTAATAAAATCTTAATTATTGCCGCTTCTAATTCCTCACCGAAAAAATTAAACTGCCTATGAACAATATAACCTATCTTAGCATCCCATATCCTATACGCGGACATTAACATCGCTTCGAAGGACGGGAACGCAATAGTATGTACATCAACGTTCTCCGGTAATTTTAGCCTATATATTGGTAATGACCCAGTAACCTCTAGCTTTTCTGGACCCGGCCAAGGATGAAGTTTAACAGCAATCTTTGTGACTACGCCAAAGGAACCATGAGTCCCCCAAACCCCCCTAAGTAGTCCCCTTACGCTGGGACCAGGCCCTTCCCCACAGAACCACCCGCAGCCAGAACCAAGAGAACCTGTCCTTACAATTTCACCATTAGGTAACACCCACTCAGCCGCCAACAAATTTTCACAACCACGTCCCATAAAAACTCCAAATGGGCTTTCTCCATGATAGCATGTAGTATACGCGACCACTGAGCATGAGGCGCCAGCTCCAATAATGACACATGATAAACCTTTTTTCATAGCTTCCGCCTGAAGTTCCGCAGCAATAACATAGGGCTCTACTATGGCGTACATAGCATCCTCGTTTATTTCTATGATTCTATTCATTCTCCTTAAATCAAGCAAGATTGTTCTGGGAGATGAAACGAGAGCCGATGGTGACCATCCAGTTGAATGGCATTTAACTTTTATGTGATAGCGATTACAAATCTTTATTATTGCTTGTACATCTTCTACGCTTCCAGGGAGCAGTACTGCCTCGGGTCTTACTGGCTTAAAATCTCCACCAATAAAGCTATAACTATCTAAAATCACTGGATCCTCAGAAATATTTTCTGGCCCCACAACATCTTCAAGCGCTTTATATTCCTCCCTCTTCAAAACCATTTTTTCACCCCTGTGACCATAATTATACTGTAATGATATTGGTTTATTATCGCAGATTGCTATTTAGCCTTTACGGAAAGTAGGATTAATGTGGGAATTTTCGATCTGATCGCTTTTTGCGAAATAGGATTTCAGAACCAGTTTATAATGGTTAAATCCTCTCTATCATTTTTGATTGCCGCTAAAAGCTATACATAAAATTTAAATTAAATCACAAATAACTTCTGTAGAAAGAGCAAATCGAGCTGGTGAATTAAAGTTGATTAAAGGCAAAAATAGGGCAGTTAATGACTTAAGAGACGCTATTGCTCTAGCCGAAGAGAATAACGAGCTTGTTAGAATAAAAAAGCCAGTTAATGTTGAACTCGAACTCGCTGGTGAATATTTAAAATATGCTGGCGGAGTTCCAATCCCACCACCAACAAAAATCGGACCAGTAGTACTTTTCGAAAACGTATTTCGCCTCATCAACTCACAAAAGATCCAGTACAAAATACCTGTTATAGCTGGTGTTTTAGGAAGCCGGGAGAGGGTTGCACAGTATCTGGGCGTAAACAGAGAGAATCTTTCTTTAAAGATGCTGGAAGCTATAGAGAATCCTATGCCTCTGAGATATGTTAGCGATGCACCCTGTCAGGAAGTCGTGATTGACAAAAATATTAATTTGTTAGAGCAGTTACCTATACCAGTTTTATCGTATGATTGCGCTGGCCCCAGCATCACGATGGGTCTAATGCGGGCATTAGATCCAGAAACCGGACATGGAGATGTAACCTTCCATAGAATAATTGTTGTCGGCCCAGACACGTTAACCGCATTTATGAGCCCAATAAGGCATATAAAACAAATGCAATTGAAGGCTGAAAAGAAAAATAAGCCTTTTCCCGTCTCAATAAATATTGGTCTTGATCCATTTACCGCGATATCTGCTGGTCTTTCCCCTCCAACCGGAACAGACATTGATGAGCTGACCGTGGCAGGAGCTTTAAAAGGATCACCTATAGAGGTTGTAAAGTGCAAAACAATTGATTGCGAAGCTATCGCTAACGCGGAAATAGTGATTGAAGCGGAAGTGCAGCCAAATGTAATGCTGATGGAAGATTTAATTACGAAAAAGGGATGGACAATACCCGAAATGGCTGGATATATGGGGAGAGCAGTCCCAGCGCAAGTTCTTAAAGTTAAAGCAATAACTCACAGGGAGGATGCTATATATCAGACATTAATTAATCCGGGCGAGGAACACAACATTATTGCGGGAATCCCGGGTGAAGCTGAGATTACAAATGCTATTTGGAGGGCAGGTTATAAGGATCTTCTCAAAAATATATATCTCCCACCAGCGGGCGGAGGGAAATTGATGTGTGTTATACAAGTGAAAAAGAGGGATAGTGGGGATGATATGGAAGTCAGGAATATTGCTATGATCGCGCTTGCAACAAGACTTGAAATCCGCTGCGCAATCATAGTTGATGAGGATGTGGAGATATATGATCCAATGGATTTATGGTGGGCTTTAACAACAAGATTTAACGCAAAAGAAGGTCTCGTAATCTTAGATCAAATTAAATCATGGCCTGGTTTAGCTGAATATGTACGCGATAATAAAATGATCCTCGACTGCACTCTTCCATGGAGTGAAAAAGAAAAATATTTTAGACCACGTTTCAAGCGAGGATAACCAGAGAAGACCACAATAGAAGAAGCCCTTAGCGCTTGGTTATCTTTAACTCTTTTGTCAAAAGGCATAGTTACGTAGTATTTTTCCTAAGATTATTTTCATCTTAAAGGACGCTATTGGTCTTAATATTAACAGGCTATTTCTTCATCAATGTTATCAGCTTTAATCAGTTTAGCAACCTAAATTTATTTTTCTTAGCGAACTTTTACTGTATAGATTTTCTTTGAATATTCCGCAAGGAAATTCGCGCGCCCATTTCTGGTTCAGATAGAGGAGAAGAGTATAGGAAAATCTAGGAAGACAAATAATTTAAATCAAAAATCTTTATGAACTCCACAAATTAGATGTAGACAAAAAAGCTCTTTAATACTCCCATTAAAAATAAAAGGTTATTCTAAAATATTTGATTTATGGAGAAGTGGAGAATTGTCGATTATGAATTTAGTGATCCTTTCTTAAACTTGGCGGTTGAGGAAGCTATTTTATTAGCAGTTGATAAAGGTCTCTCACCAAGCACTATACGTTTCTGGAGAAATGACAGGTCAGTAATTATTGGTCGTTCTCAAGACATATTTAAGGAAGTTAACATTGACTCATGCACTAAATACGATATAAGGATTGTGAGGAGATTTACTGGTGGAGGAGCTGTTTATAATGATTATGGAAATCTGAATTGGTCCATTATCATAGATAAATCTAGCACTTTATATCCTAAGGGCATCTTTGAATTGTATGAAAAAGCTTGCAGGGCTGTGGTTGAAGGCTTAATGCATTTAGGTGTTAAGGCGGAATTTAGACCACCAAACTCAATATGGGTTGAGGGCAAAAAAATTTCTGGGCTAGCTGCCTATATTAAAAAAAATTCAGTGCTATGTCACGGTACGCTTCTCATAAACGCTGACCTGCTAATTCTTTCAGAGGTTCTGTCCAATATACTCCACCCAGTAACTAATATTGAGAAATATTTGAGGGTGGATAATCCCCTATCACATGTTAAAAAGTCTATTCTCTATGGTTTTAGAAGATTATATAAAATAGACTTTTACCATGATAAACTAACAAGCTATGAAAAAGAGACGGCTAGACAGCTATATACAAACAAGTTTACTAAAGATATCTGGAATCTTAGAGGAATCTTTCCACACGATTCATAGCTTGCTAAAAACATCTTTTTTCAATGTATAAATAAACAGGGTTAGATTAAAAATAAATACTTTTTGATAAAAGTTGATGATGCTATCTTCTAGGGGTAATCAAATATTATTGCACCGTATTCAAACGTTTTCGTTAAAACCTCTGGGCCAGTCTCCCTCACTACCACCACGTTTTTGAGCCTTCCGCCACCTATCCCCGGTATAAAGAGGTTTGGATGAAATCTGAAAGTCATGTTTCTTTCAATTTTTATCGGTTTATCTAAGGAGAGACCGGAAATATTCGGTGGCTCGTGTGATAATGTTCCTATTCCATCAGCTCCCCATCCAAGAGATGGTGGAATCGGGCTTATACCAGGTATAAATGGGATGTCTGGCACCTCTCGTATATACTTTTTATATCCATATTCCTCCAGTACTTTTTCACCAGCTAAGAAGACATCGGCTGTTGTAACGCCAGGTCTTAGCACTTTAAGCGCTGCCTGCGTAGAATCATAAAGAGCCTTGTAGATCTCCCTTTGCTGTTCCGTAGGCTTGCCAACAGTTCCAAATAAGGATATTGTCGAGCAATAACCGAGGAATTGCGCACCTATATCAAAATACCACGGATCACCATACTGAAGCTTCCGATCTGTTGTGAGTCTAAAATATGGTGCAACATTCGGCCCAGAGAGAACCTGGGGGGACCATGTTAGCCAGTCTACGTTTTCTTTATAATAATAATGAGCTATCGCAGCAGCCACCTCACATTCTTTAACACCTTCATTAAGCATATTTAGCGCAACTGCAGCCGCATTATTTGTAATGGCTGTTGACATCCTGATTAGTTTAATTTCTTCTTCACATTTTGAAGCTCTCCTCAGACGGAGCGCTTGATCATCAACGACCTCAAAGCTTGGCAACTTGTTTTTCAATTCCATACCAAGAGCATAGGGCATTACATCCACCGCTATTCTACCACTTCGAACGCCCTCTTTCTCAAAAATTCCTGTTAAATGTTTAAAGAAGTGTACGAGGGCCTCTGGCCGGATGAACATTCCACCTATAGGAGCTCTAAGTGGACGAATATGGTCTTTTGGTATCCAGTCAATTCTCTCCTCAATCCATAAGTAGTCGCCTGACCATGGAAATAAGTATGGATCACCATTTTGGAATAAGAGAGATGCGATTGCTGTCTCTATAGCTCCAAGTTCATAAAACATAAAGTAATCTGTCACATAACGTATATTTCCAGGAAGGCAACATAGATATGCGTCGATGCCATAATCCTTCATAGCCTTCTGAAGAGTTTCCACGCGATATTTCCTTAATTTATAAAAATCAATAGTCGCTACTTCATGAATATAGGACATTATTTTTCTCACCGGCTGATTAATTTTTATATACTTCCTTAAAACTCTTTCCATATTTTAGGTAAGTGAAAATAAATAAGGGTAATTTAGCTTTGCAGGAGAAACTCGCAGTAAGAGGAATTTGCTATTGCGTGGCTCGTTTGAAAAAGTCTAAGACAACTGGTATGAAAATATCTTCGCGTACACTTCTAATGTTATGTCCCGTGCTAGGCATAATTAGCAGCTCACCTTTTGGAAGAGATCTATAAAATCGCACAGCCTCTTCTACTGGAATCAAACCATCGCGATCACCTACAGAAACTAAAACTGGAAAGTCTGCTCGTTTAATATATTCCTCGCTCAAAGTTTTTGACCCCTTATTTTGCATGAAGGAAGCTGCTTCTTTAAGGAGGTTTCTCCAACGTTTTCCATGAAGTTTCTGAAGTGTTTCTGCAAATTTTGGATCCTCGCTTACTATTCTGTCAGGATCCATTTTGTCAATTATGGATCGAACCGCGTTTTCATCCCAGTAAATTTTTGAGGCGTGCATTACGAGGGCCTTGACTCTGCCGGGATGCCTAATGCCAGCCATTAAGCCCACAAATCCGCCTAAACTATAACCGCACACAAGAACAGATTCTAGATGTAATGCATCAAGAATCTTGATGAAGTCGTCTACGAAAAGTTTGTCTGATAATCTCCCATCGGGATTATCTGTTAGACCATGACCGCGCATATCTACAGCGATTACGCGATATTCTCTAGAAAAGAATGGAATAAATCTCCTCCAATCGCTTTCAATTGATCCTAATAAACCATGTAAAAGAATTAGGGGTTTGCCTTCCCCACTCTCCTCTAGATGGAAAGTAGTGTTATCTATCCGTATGCTTAACATTATAAATAATTCTATAGAATTATCTTAATAAGGATTTAATGAATAAAGTGGAGAAGACTCCGTGAAAACTTTATAGTGTTTAGTAATGAGTTGAGTCCCTCTTTGGCAACATAGAGAACGCACGGTTCTCCAGTAATAAACGCCTGATTAAGCCGAAAACTTGCAGGAGAACAGAAAGATAAAAATTATTTATAGTGAGGACTACAAAAGATATAATCAGTTTTGGTGATATAAATGGCGATAACAAATTGTTCTGTTGAGTGGCCTTACTTAGTAGATTACGAGAAGATAAACAATGTTGAAACAGATGTACTAATTATTGGGGGTGGCATAGCTGGTTCCTGGGCGGCTATAACCGCCGCGAGGAGAGGTGTAAAAGTTGCTGTTGTCGATGAAATGGATGTTTTTTCCGCTGGTCCTGCTGGTTGCGACCACTGGAACTTTGCTTTCGATAATCCAGCTTGCAAGGTTAAGCCCGATGAAGCAATTGAGATTTTAGAGCGTATTACTGGGGGGCGTGTCACAGGAATTGCTCGCTATGTAACCTTTAACGAGTCATTTCAGACTCTTTTGGAGCTTGAGAGACTCGGCGCAAAAATTAGGGATACGGAGGACGAGTTTAAGGGGGCACCATTTAGAGACGAGGAAACCAAGCTGCTATATGCTTATGATTATGACATAAAAAGCAGCATAAGGGTCTGGGGGCAAACATTCAGACAAGCGCTTTATGAAGAGCTTGTAAGGCTACGAATCTCGCTGTATAATCGAATTTTAACTACAAGTTTACTTACTGAGAAGGGGAAAATTGGAGCACGTGTGGTGGGAGCGACGGGTGTCAACGTGCGAACTGGTGAATTCTATGTCTTTAATGCAAAGGCTATAGTGCTATGTACGGGGGGTATTGATGGTGCTTGTAGGATTTGGGGCTATTGGGGTTATTGTTTTAATTCATTAGCCTCTCCCTCGCAAGTTGGTATAGGTCATGCAATGGCCTTTAATGCAGGCGCTGAATTAGCCCTACTAGATTCTTTTGGAGTAGGTCTAAGGTCTCATGGTGAGATGCCATCATATGCTACTGGCAATCCCGGTAATACATGGTATCCATGCACAATAGTTGACGCTAAAGGAAGGGAAATACCATGGATCGACAAGTACGCGAAAAAACTCTTAAGTCATTAGAGGAACGCGTTCGCTCAAGCTTGCGTGGCTATAAAGCTGCTACGGGTGTACCTACATGGCCAGCGGAACTGTTCCCAAAACCAATAGCCTATTATCCTTCCTCTAGAGAAGCACAAGATGATTTCTTCGAGCGCACGAAAAGGGGAGAGTATAAACTACCGCTTTATGCTGATCTGCCAGGCATGCCTGAGCATGAGAGAAGGGTCATTTTTGGTTTAATGGTAGCGCAGGAGGGAAAAACGTGGATCTTATACAGGAATCTAACGCAAGCAGGATTTGACCCAGATAAGGATATGCTTCAGAGCTACTGGTTCGGTGCTTCACCACCGTTGCGCTCAGCCCTGGACCCGCTAGAACACATATATTTTCAGGGAGGGGGCGGAATTGTGTATAACTGGGATTTCAAAACAAGCCTTGAGGGATTATATGTTGCCGGAGACGCATGCATATACAGTTCGGAACACTCTGGAGCCGCTGTTACCGGACGCTGGGCTGGAGCTAAAGCCGCTGATTATGCGAGAGGAACATCTTTTGGAGAAGTTATCTGGGATCAAGTTGAGAGGGAGAAACAGCGTGTTTATGCTCCAACAAAAAGAACTAAAGGTATAAACTGGAAAGAGCTTAACGTCGCCATATGTAAGGTTATGCGCACATACGTTAACGATCTGACCAATGAAGAAATGTTGAAAATAGCCTTAAAGTGGCTTGAGGAGCTGGAGCAAGGCGAGGCCCAAAAGCTTGTTGCAAGAAACCCGCATGAGCTGGCAAGATCATTAGAAACACTTGGTGTTTTAACAAACGCAAAATTAATAGTGCTATATACATTAGAAAAAATGCGTAGGGGTAGAGTAGAAGGGATGTTAACGATGAGATTGAAGGAGGATGGCGGAACCGAATTTAGGGATCTCCCGCCCAGATGGTGGCTCCTTCTACCATATGCCCCTACATATAGGGAGAATTATGAGAAGCATAAACCATGGTGATAAGTATGAGCGAGATAAAGAAATATTACGCGCCAGTAGAGGTAAGCTCCATAATAGAATTTGATCCAAGCATATGTGATGGATGCTACCCAGCTTTCCGTGAGCCGCTTTGCGTTAAGGCCTGCAGGATGGATATTCTCATACCGAATCCAAATGATAGGAGCAAGCCGCCAATACTTATTTATCCGGACGAATGTTGCGAGTGCGGTTGCTGCGTCCATGCCTGTCCGAAGTCTCTACAGGGGGCAATAAAAATGAACTGGCCAACACATAAGCTGCCTAGATGGAAGAGAAAAGAGACTGGCGAGCACTTCCGTGTTGGAATGCCAAATCCACCGCCACCAAACCCAAGGCCACCAGTCGGAGGATGGTACCCGGAAGTAAAAAGGAAGAAAGAAGAAAAAATTTCTTAAACTTCTTTATTTTCAATTTTATAGCGACATAGATCCTTACGTCTGGACAGGAATCTTCATGATAAATCTAAATATGCAAAGGAATCTAGAAGCATATATATTCTCTTAAAGGATGTGAGTGGTGATAGTGCAGAAAAACTATATTTATAATTGGGGAGATAAAGTAGAAAAGTTGCGGATTATTCCAAAGTTTATTTGTGGCGCCGCCGGACGGACTCGAACCGTCGACCCACGGGTTAACAGCCTCAGCCCCTGAGCACACTTGCCCATAGGCCCGCTGCTCTACCTAACTGAGCTACGGCGGCTCGCTCTACTGGTCAGCGGCGCCATTAAATTTGAGGTGCCATGGAATATTTAAGTTTTAATTTCGTTCTTATATTTCATAGCAATATTCTTAAATAGGATTATCTCTAAGAATATTTTTGGTGTAGATCGTTTCCGGGGCCCGTAGCTCAGCTAGGTTAGAGCGGCGGGCTCATAACCCGCGGGTCGCCGGTTCGAGTCCGGTCGGGCCCACCATTCTTCTCTTATTTCCATGTGTTTTTATTAAAACTTGAAGTAGTTTTCACTCTCCGGATATCTTCGCCTCCTTAATCCTTATTGCTGGGAAGAAGTGGCCCTCCCCCGAAGGTTCTTCCTTCCTTAGATATTAAGTCGATGTTCTTTAGGAAGTCTAATATGTGTTCCCCAACTATCAGATTCTTTACTGGGAAGGCTTTCTCTCCATTCTCTATTAGGAAGCCCTCATCTATCGTCGTTGAGAGCTCGCCTGAAACAATGTTTGGTGTAAAGGATGCATTAACGGCGAGTACTCCTCTCCTAGTCTCCCCTATAATCTCGTCTAACGTGCATTCGCCCGGCTTAACCCTAACGTTGCTTGGACCTGCGTCAACATAGCCTCTATATCCGTCTCTAATTGCATGAGCGGTAGACTCAACATTCATGATCCCCCGCAGAATAAGAGTTATGCAGGAATGTTAGGACCACACCGTCCTCAATAACCTTTACTGGTCTTTTTGGGACACCCTCCCCATCATATGCGCTACTGGCAACTGCCCCTGGAATAGTTCCGTCATCAATAATTTCAAGGTCTTCTGGCGATATCTGTTTGCCAATGAGGTTTGAGGCGAATGTTCTCCCCTTAACCGCCCGCTCGCCTGAGAGGGCTGAGAGTAGGCTCATGAAAAGTGTGCTAGAAACCTCTGGAAGAAGTATAAGCGGCAGCACCCCGCTCTTAATTTTTCTGGAGCCAAACTGTTCTATAGCCTTCTCAGCGGCTTTCCGCCCAATCCAGTATGGATTTATGCCGAACAGCCGTGTACTGTAATCAAATTCATAGGAGCCTCCAACATCATCACCCTTCCTGTATACCGGCCGTATATAGACTGAGGCGATGGTCTTCTCGTCCTCAATGTTAACCTCGGTTGAGGCCATTAAGCGGAGCATCGTATAACTTGCATGAAATTCGCCCCGGTACATTCCACCCCTACGCGTGTCCTCGCATGCTTCGATCATACCCCTTAGGGATTCTCTTGCATCTTCAAGAGATAAGTCGACTATCTCTTTATCGCATAGCCCAAGAACTATTTGCGCCTTTGAAGGCCCGGGTATACCCTTAAAGTATGGATCTGGTTGAGCAGCCCTAGCATACTTGACGGCCTTCTTAACGATTTCCTCTATGTCTTTTTCGTCTAGGCTCTGGGTGTAGGCTACGCCTAAACCCCTGTTCTTAAAGACCCTTACGCCTATACCCCTCAATATTCCAGAGGATAATGCCTTGGCAACACCATTCTCAACGTTTATACTATTAATTCTCTCTTCAAAATACCTTGCCTCACAGAAGCGTGCTCCTAAGATAGGCCCCTTCTCAACAATAGATTCAAGTAGATCTTCAACCAATAATAGAGCCATCCATAAGCCAATTATAAAGGCATCAATAGAACCCATATTTATTTCTTTCATGGAGATATTAGCTTCTCCAGCTTTCTAGACTGGCGGGGGTGTAAGCATTCTTTTAGGCGAGGGCATCCTAGACCACCTTAAAAAGTCCTCCGAGGGTGGCTCATCAGAATATAATTTCTTCCTAAGCGCTTCGAGCATCTGATTTTCTCTCCCCAGAAACTCCGCGGCGGTAGAAACTCTATGACCTATACTCAAGGCATACTCATTTATTGGCTCAATTATGCTTTCCCATCTTTCGTCTCTCAAGATGTGATGATCAAGAATAACTTCAGGCACATGCTTAACAATAGTCTTTATGTTCTCTAAGGAGATATTTATATCTTCCATTCTCATTCTAAAGTCCGCGAGGTATGTTGGTGGCCCACCTATTATAGCCAGCTTAGGCCTACCTTCAATAATCGTGTTTAGGGTTTCTCGGGATATTGGCCCCTGAACATCCGGCGCGAAAAGTATGTTTTCATCCTTATACTTTATGGTCGTCATTAGAACCCATCCTAGACTTGATTCTTCTGGACCGTGGAAAACTGGCTTGGAAAAAGATATTCTTGTGTCGCCAAAGATAAATGTTCTTTCATCAGCAACTTCAAGTTTCTCAGCGTGGCTTCCGCTCGTCCTAGCGAATAGCCATCCACGCCTCCTTTGACTAAAGTTCACATGCTCTTTAAAGCTCTTTGCCAACACAATCTTACCTCCATATATTTTCTCAGCTATTTCAGCCGAGCACCAATTATATGCCCAGTCAGTATATGATGGTGTGTGATGATCAAAGTGGTAGTGGCTGACTGTTATAACATCAGATTTCTCAGCGAACCTTACTATCTCCGCCCGCCTATTTTTGAGGGCAATATACTCACGTGGGTGGGGCGGAAAACCATAGCGGTTTGGAGCAAGCGAGACGCCAGCATCCAATAGCACCTTTACATCCGGGGTCTCAATATAAGTGCACATGGATCTAACCCCTAGACTCTCAAAGGCTACTGGTAGAACCGTTATCTCACCAGAATACTGCATCCTAACACCGCAATACTTATTGAATAAAAAATATAAGAATAATTAAGATTTTGGTAACGCTTGCATCAATCGACTAAAGAATCTCTTCTCGAAAAACCTCATATTTAACTTCAACATCGGGAAATCTTGCCTTAACATGCTCGACAATTTCTAGGACTTGTTCTCTTCTACAACCTATGATGATTACTGCATCACGTCCATCTTCACACATCATGATTCCACCGAAATATAATGCTCTTAGATAAGGGGCTCAGCACTCAAGATCTACATCACTGATTCTAAGCTCAGAAGGGTCAGACTCGTCATCACCCAAAAATAAGTCTTCTATAGACAACAATATTAAGTTAATCCCTTTAGAGAAGAATCCCTTGACTATATAAGCAAGATCCTACAAATAAATTTATTATTGCAGCAGTCATCACCAAAGCGTGGTAAAAAAAAGATGGTCGAGGAAAGAAGTATTAAGTTCTGGCAAGACTACGGTTCGCCCACACCAACCTCTGGACTAGAGGTTAGGGTGGCTATCTTCTTAGTGCTTTTGATGCTGTGCGTCTTCATAACAATTATTGGAACAACCACTAGGATTGAAATTGATGAGGCACGGAGATTAATTCAAGAGCAAAATAACCTAAGAGAAGCAGTAAAGAGCACTGGCCTTCAAGTAATTTTTGGCAATAATTTTATGCACGCATTAATAATGTTTGTTCCTATAGTTGGGCCCTGCTGGGGCTTCTACGTCCTATATAATACTGGAAGGTTCATAGCCGCCCTCAGCATTATTGAAAGAGTTAATCCCGTTTTAACAACACTCACATTATTCTTCTTCCCGTTCACTTGGATGGAATATATTTCTTATGCACTAGCAATATCTGAAAGTCTATTCCTAGCCTATTCAATAATTAGGCGAGAGTTTAAAAGAGAGTTTATAGTGGCATCCAAGTTTATTGTCTTCTGCGCGATACTTCTGTTGGCCGCCGCTTTCATCGAATTCCACATGATATTTCTTCTCGAACTACCCTAAAAATTTAAAGGCTCTAACATGTCTACTTTTTATCGACTAGTAAATCTGTAAGCTGAAGGGTGTGTAATTTTGGGCTATGAGCTTTGGACCGAAAAATATCGGCCGCGCACCTTAGATGAGATAATTGATCAGGATGAGATAGTTGCCAGACTTAAGAGCTTTGTTAAAGCTAAAAATGTTCCGCATTGCATATTTGCTGGGCCGCCAGGAACTGGTAAGACGACGGCAGCCCTCTGCCTAGCCCATGACCTCTATGGTGAGAACTACCGTGAATATATCATGGAGCTCAATGCCAGCGATGAAAGGGGCATAAACGTTATTAGAGAAACCGTTAAAACTTTTGCGAGGACTAAACCTATAGGTGAAGTTACATTCAAACTATTGATTCTGGATGAAGCGGATAACATGACTGATGATGCACAACAAGCATTGAGGAGGACAATGGAGCGTTATAGTGAAACAGCCCGCTTCATTTTAATAGCTAATTACAGCGGAAAGATAATTGAGCCAATACAGTCTAGGTGCGCTCCCTTCAGATTTACCTACCTACCATCTGATGCTGTTGCTAAGAGGATTAGGCATATTTGCGAGAGGGAGAATGTTGAGATAACTGATGATGGGGTAGAAGCTATACTCGAGCTTAGCGGGGGAGACCTCAGAAAGACGCTGAATATCCTCCAGACAGCAGCCTCCACGGGCAAGCCGGTTACAGCTGACTTAGTATACGCGGTTGTGGGCAAAGCTAACCCAGCTGACATTAGAGACATGATGCTCACTGCCCTAAACGGAGACTTTATAGCTGCCAGAAATAAGCTAAAAGAGCTAACGCGAAAATACGGGCTCGCCGGAATAGATATAATAAGGCAGATACATGGCGAGGTATTCCGCCTCAATATTCCAGATAACTGGAAGGTTAATCTCATGGATATTATTGGCGAGATAGATTATAGGCTTGTCAGGGGCGCAACGGAGGAAGTGCAGCTCAGCACGCTTTTAGCGAGGCTCGTTGAAGCTGGCCACGAAATGAAGAAGAGCCTTAAATAGATTGGGCGGTTTAAATGTCCTCAGCATCGCCTCCAGTCCCATGGACAATAAAATATAAGCCTAAATCTTTATCCGAAGTTATTGGAAACGAGGAATCAAAAAAAAGGATAGTTGAGTGGCTGCGTTCTTGGGAGAAAGGTATACCCGAAAAGAAGGCGCTGTTTATTTATGGCCCACCCGGCATCGGAAAAACGGCGACCGTTGAGGCTCTGGCAAACGATTTTAACATGGAACTCATAATGACGGATGCAAGCACATATAGAACTGAGGAGACCGTTAAGCGCTTCGCTGGGAGAGCATCTCAGATGGGTTCCCTATTTGGCAAGAAGAAACTCATCGTATTTGATGAGGTTGATGGTATAACTGGCACGGCTGACACTGGTGGCCTAGCGGAGATAATTAAGGTTATAGAAAATACTAGGGTTCCGGTGATATTAATTGCAAACGACGCTTGGGATCCGAGGTTCGCGTCTCTAAGGGGTATCTCCCTCCTCGTGGAATTTAAGAGGTTACCTGTAACAGAGGTTGTGAAGCATTTAGTGAGGATATGCGCTAAAGAAGGGATTACTGCTGAAGAGAAGGCCTTAAAATTTATAGCGGAGAGAAGCAGTGGTGATGTTAGGTCAGCGATACTAGACCTGCAGGCACTCGCCCAAGGAAAAGACAAGCTAACCTATGAGGATGTCTCTTGGCTGGCTATGCGCGACAGGAAAGAAGAGATATTTAATGTTTTAAGAATGATTTTTTATGCTAAGAGCGTTACCTCCGCCAAAATGGCGGTTAATATGGCCGATATAGATCTAGATATGCTATTTGAATGGATATATGAGAACATTCCATATCACATTAAAAATCCCTCCGAGCTCGCTGCGGCAATGGATGCTATCTCTAGGGCAGACTTATATAGGGGGATACTAAAGGAGACTGGAGACTGGTCTTTCCTTAGATATATCATAGATTGGATGACTGTTGGTGTGGCCTTTTCTTGGAGTAGAAAGGCTACTGGCTGGGTCCCATTCAGGTTTCCTGAGCGCATAAAAACTGCATCCATTACAAAAGAGGAGAGGGAGATGCTCGAGGAAATTGGCAAAAGAATCGGGAAGAGATGTCATTTATCCGCCTCACGCGCTATAGTCGAGGTTCTCCCGTACTTAGCCATAATACTCCAGAATGATCCTAAGATGGGTAAGGGTATAGCTAGGTGGATGAACTTAACTGATGAGATGGTCTCATTTATAATGAGGAGATATGGCTGAGATCTTAGGGCTCCTCTCGAATATGTTTTATGATGTGCCCAACCTCTGGCAATATTATTTCTTTAAGCGCCAAGAGAGCGCTCTGTGGAGAGCCTGGTAAGCAGAATATTACTTTCCCTCCAGCGACCCCAGCGGTTGCTCGAGTTATAACTACTGCTGAGCCAATCTCTCTATAACTTAGCATCCTAAATATTTCGCCAAAACCTGGAATCTCCTTCTCAAATAGTGGGTGAATGGCCTCTATTGTTATGTCTCTTGGGCTTAAGCCTGTTCCCCCACACGTTATTATAGCATCAACCTTACGCGACTTAAGAGCTCTCATAATAGCCTTCTGGATCTGTTCCCTATCATCCGAAACAATCTTACGCATACTCACCTTATGCCCATTCTCCCTAAGAACCCTAATTATTAGATCCCCAGTCTCATCATCTAATTTTCCAGTCTCAACATACTTCTTATATCTAGAGGTGCTGCATGTTATTACCGCAAAGTTTAGGTTCTTAGGGGCCTCGGCCTTATGCTTAAGGGTCGTCTCGCTCATTACTTATCTTTCACCTTTTTAACCACACGTATATCCTGAATCGACGTATAGGGGTATTGCCCCTCAAAATCTTTCTCATATTTTTTAACCATGTCCCAGATGGTTAGCAGGGCCATGGATGCCGCGACGAGGGCTTCCATTTCAACACCCGTCTGGGCCCTAGATTTGACGGTAGCTTCAACCTCAAGGGTGCTCTCATCAACAATCTTCACATTTATATCCACGTTTGTTATGGGTATTGGGTGGCAAAGGGGTATAAGTGCTGGAGTATTTTTTGCCGCAAGTATACCAGCTATTTTCGCAGCATATATTGGATCGCCCTTCTCAACGGAGCCCTCCTTGATCAGCCTAACGGTCTCCGGCCTAAGCTTTATTCTCCCCCTAGCAGTAGCCTCACGATAAATCTCCGGCTTAGCAGTTATATCAACCATGCTCATGGCTACTCACATCACATTTATTCAGATTTTACCGCCGCTGGAATTTAGAAATCTCCTCCTCAAGCCTACTTATATACTTTAGCAGTTCTCTAGCAGACTGCTCAAGACTTAAGACATTCATCTTAAAACTTTCTAAGTTCTTCTTGAGATAGTCAAGTCTCATATGAACTGTCTCTGGCAAATATATCCTTGAAATATAGTCCTTAGCATCAGATATCTCCTTTAATCTTAAAACCTCAGATATACTCTTTGATGGATCCCTCACTACCTCCTTAGCTAAATTTATGAGATCTTGGCTTTGCGCTACAGCCTTTCTCAAATACTCGATGGAGCTCTTTGGCGAGCTTTGCGCCTGCGCAGACACTTTTAGACTCTCGACAAAACTATCTATTGGCTGAATAAACCCACTAAATGCCTTCTTTATTGAAGATGCCCTCTCCGGCTTAAGAATCAGCATAATATTCTTAATCTCTTCGCTAGTTTCCTTCATACTCTTCACGTAATTTTCGGAGTCGGCTAGAAGCTTCGAGGGAGGAGCCTCTTCATAAAGGACATTAGCCAAAATATTTCTCGAGACGCTTTCTAATAAACTCTCAAGATAGGATATTTTAGACTCTAAATCCTTAACCATCAACAAAGCACATCACACTATAAAAGTTACTCTTAAGAGAGATAAAGATTTAATTTATATCTGGTTTTCGATCCGTTTTTATTTTTCCGAGAGGATACTCCATTATGTTGGTAAGGGAAATGGCCAGAGAAATTTTTGAGGTTTCTGAGGATATTCCACTTTTAGGTTGTATTGCTTTTGGTTTAATTGATAGGGGGACAAATGTTATCCAAGTTCGCCCAACAACAATCTGCCCTCTCTCATGCATATTTTGTTCAACGGATGCTGGTCCAACATCCAAGTTTAGGCGAACAGAATATGTTGTGCCACAAGATTATCTACTTGAAACATTTAAGAGAATCGTCGTCTTCAAGGGCAGTCGAAATATTGAGGCTCATGTAGATACCGTGGGCGATCCAATAACCTATAAGAACATAGTAGAGTTGGTATCCGGCTTAAGCCAAATTAATGGTGTAGAGGTCATTTCTATGCAGACGCATGGATCAATCTTAACCGAGAAACTCCTTGATGATCTCTCTGATGCTGGTCTGACCAGAATAAATATTTCTTTGGATGCTCTTGACCAAGATCTTGCACGGAAATTGACTAGGGCAGATTGGTATAACCCATCAAGAATAGTTGAGTTAATGCATCACATAGTCTCAAATACAAAGATTGATCTACTTATCGCGCCACTATGGATTCCCAGAATAAATGATTCTGAAATGCCAAAGATAATTAGGCTTGCATTAGATTTAGGGGCTGGGAAAAAGTTTCCTCCCATAGGCATACAGAAGTATCTTGTGCATAAATATGGGCGGAAGGCTAAGGGCGTTAGGCCAATGCCCTGGGGAGAGTTCTATGAGAGACTCAGGAAATGGGAGAAGGAGTTTGGCATCAAGCTTGTTCTAAGACCAGAGGATTTTAGGATACATAAGCGGGCAAGAATCCCGGTGCCCTATAGGCGCCATGAAACCATACGCGTCGAGGTAATTGGACTTGGATGGCTTAGGGGTGAACTGCTTGCCGTAGATTTGAATCGAACTAGAAGCATAACTCTAGTAAATGCTCATGGAATTCCGATAGGCGCTAAAATAAAGGCCCGCATAATATCTAACAAGGATAACATTTTTGTTGCCGAGCCCACTCCATAATTATTTAGGTTCCCCTCCGCGGGATAGGGAAGGAGTATGCGCATAATTATTGATAGAAGGGTTGCCGTAGATTTTCCGGAATTAAGGGTTCTTGCGGCTCTCATTGAGAATTTAAGAATCACTACAGAAAATCCTGACCTAGAAAACCTTAGGAGTAAGGTTATTGAGGAGGTTAAGTCTAAGTATAGAATTGAAACTCTGAAGGATGTTCCAAGCGTGAGGGCTTATAGGGACTTCTTCTGGAGGATTGGTTTAGATCCAACTAAGAGTAGGCCGGCTGCTGAGGCGCTCATAAGGCGGATACTCCTCAAAAACCCTTTACCAAAAATCAATACTTTTGTGGATTCACTGAATATAGCCTCCATTAAATCTGAGGTTGCGATAGGCTCATTTGACGCCGATAAGATTTCCGGGGATAAAGTTATCATTAGATATGCGCATGGAGGCGAGGAATTTTATGGTATAGGTATGAACAGGCCATTAATAATGAAGGGTTGTGAGATAGTACTCTTAGACAACTCTGGCTTAATTGCAATGTATCCTCATAGGGATTCAGAGCGGACAAAGATAACAGAGAACACCAAAAAAGCCCTTCTAATTTTCTGTGGTGTGCCGGGCGTAGGGATGAATATGCTAAGCAGATCTATGAATATAACAGTCGATTTAATTACAAAATTCTGCGGTGGAACCATATCGCCCGTAGAGGTTGAGTAAAAATGCCAAGAAGATTCAGGCTGCTTATGGAAGAATCAGAAAGAAAAAGAGATTCAAGAATAGTTTTAGCCCTCGATATAATTGATGAGAATCCAGAAAAAATCTTCTCAAGAAGTATGTCCATAATTGAGCAGGTTAACGAGTACATATGCGCCGTAAAAATAAATAACCATCTTATTCTACCCTTAGGTCTCTTTAATGGAGTAAAAAAGATTATTGAGAGATCAAAAGAGCTTGATCTCCCAGCGATAGCCGACTGCAAAGCTAATGATATCGGAGGCACAAACCGGGTAATAGCCGAAAATTACTTTAGAGCAGGGTTTGACGCCTTAATAGCTAATCCATTCGTCGGGTGGGAGGATGGTTTACAACCAATATTTGAGGTTGCCGATAAACTGGGGCGCGGCATCATACTTTTAACATACATGAGCCATAAGGCTGCTTGGGAAGGGTATGGACAAAACGTTTATGATGCAGTCTCCGGAAAGATAAAGCCCCAATACCTTATCTTCGCTGAAAAGGCTCTTTCATGGGGTGCCGATGGTGTTATAGTTGGCGCAACATACCCGGAAAAAATAAGAGACGTTTACAGCATTTTGAGGGGTTCTATACCAATATATTCGCCTGGAATAGGTGCGCAGGGCGGAGACATAAAGAGAGCGGTCTCGGCTGGCTCACATTACCTAGTTGTTGGGAGATCAATAGTTGAAGCTGATGACCCATCTAAATCAGCCAGAAGCATAAGAGACATTATAAACGAAGTTTAAAAGGAACCAAAAAAGATTTTAGGCTGCAGCTGACCTTAGCTGTCCGTCCATTAGTCATTAGTATCTCCTAAGCGACGGGCTTCTTCATCGGTCAGCTGCACAACTAACTTATTTATAGACCAACAAGTTAAGCGTTTCCATTCGATTATTTAGACCATAGTTCGCGTCTCAGGAGATCTCTGACCGCAGCCCTTATAGCTGCACTTCTACTAGGATACATGTTTTGCCTAACGAGCTCATCGAGTCCCTCAAGATAAGCCTCCGGAAGTAAAACTGTAACTAACTTCATGAAAGCCCACCTCCACTAACTCCACCTAATATGTTAATGTCATTAAGATTTTATAAAAATTTTAGATTAAAATTCACCAAGTAATCGGTCTCTTTTAAGCGCTCTCAAAAAACATGTAAACAATGTATATAGATTTTACACTATTATAGTAAAAGGGTTGAATCCCTTCGACGCATTTTTGCTATCTATGTTTTTATGGCAATCATTTATGTTTAGGAGTTAGATCCCAGTAATAATCCTTCGATTTATTCTTCTCCGCCCTCTTCCTCTCCCTCTCCTTCTTCTCTCTCCCTTAATAACGCTGATTTCTCTATAGAGGCCTTCTGCATAACGTCCTCTGTAACATATATGTCTGCACCAGCTCTAACAGCAAGTGCTATAACGTCACTCGGTCTACCATCAATAATGCTTTCACCTTTCTCACCCTCAAGAATCACTCTCGCCAGAAATCTATTCGATTGAAGATCATAGATCTCACCTCTCTTAACCCTGATACTCATCTCACCAAGCACATTCATCATGAAGTCATGGGTGTTTGGCACTGGTAGATGCTCCCCGCTTAAAGCAATAGCTATTGATGAAGCCTCTGCCCCGCCAACAGCTATAACTAAAACTCTTTCTCTATCGTCTTCTAGAAGGAGAATCGGGGTTGGACCGAAGGGTGTATCAACCTGCGCAACTCCAGAAACCCGAACTTTAGTAGATTCATCCATTAAATTACTTCCATTGATTGTTGAGTTAAATCTTTAGCTAACCCAATAAATATACTTTTCTATATAAGATTTATTAGAATATATACTAAGAGAATATATACTGGAAGATGAAGTTTTATCAGAAACTTTCTTTTAATGAATCTACAAAAACCATTTGATCCAAACCCTCGAAATGTTTTTATGGCGTCATGGATATTAGTTGAGTGGCGTGGTGAAAGAATGTTAGAATCTCCCTTTGATTCAAAAACTTTCGTTGAGAGGCAGATTGAGGAAATTAAGCGGGTTATTGGTAATAGTAAAGCACTAGTCGCGGTCTCTGGTGGTGTTGACAGCTCAACTTGCGCCGTATTAACTCACATGGCTATAGGCGATAACCTTGTTTGCGTTTTTCTCGATGACGGTTTCATGAGACTTAATGAACCTGAGATTGTTGCCAAGGCCCTCTCAAAACCGCCCATTAACCTCCCAGTAAAGATTGAGCGAGTTCAAGAGCGCTTCTTAAATGCGCTTGCTGGCATTAAGGATGCCGAGGAAAAACGCAAGGCCTTTAGGGCAACCTTCTATGAGGTTCTGAGCGAGATAGCGAGGAGGGAGGAATGCGAGTACCTTATACAGGGGACTATCCTAGCCGACGTAATTGAAACTAAAGGTGGGATAAAAACTCAGCATAATGTCTTAGAGCAGATTGGAATAAATCCACGCGAGCTATATGGTTTCAAGGTTGTTGAGCCGCTTGCAAGCCTACTAAAATGGCAGGTTAGGGAGGTTGCCCGTTACCTAAAAATTCCACCTGAAATAAGTGAGCGCCAACCTTTTCCAGGACCTGGACTCTCTGTTAGGGTCATCGGCGAGATTAAACCAGATAAACTCATAACTTTAAAAAAGGCAACAGCAGTTGTTGAAGATTATCTAGCAATCTATAAGCCAAGCCAATATTTTGCGGCCATAATAGATAATAGATTTAAGCCTAACCCAAATCTCAAGAAAATTAAGGCTGTTGCCGCAACCTCTCTTGGCGTTAAGCCTGAAAGTATTTCGGTTAAAGTCTTTAGCGATAAGGCTACTGGGGTTAAGAAGAATAGGCGCAGATATGGCAACATTGTCGCTGTGAGGTGCATTCAAGATGGGACGTATACGCCCCCACTAAATAGCCTTCTTGAAATGCAGAAGAATATCATTGAGTCCAATCCATCTGTTACAAGAGTACTATATTTAATTCATGATTCTGGCATTAAAAAACCATATTCAATAGTAATTAGGGCAATCAAGACAGAGGACTTTTTAATAGCCAGCGTTGCGGAGGTACCGTGGGATTGCTTAATTAAATGTGCCAGGCGAATCCTCGAAGACTGTCCTGATGTTTCTAACGTATATTATGATACGACACCTAAGCCTCCAGCAACAATTGAAATGGAATGAGGGGTTTATCTTACTACCTTATAAACATGTTTATAATGTTATCTTAAGTTGGTGTATATTTATGAGAGTTCGAGTTCATAGGATAGAATCGTATAGAGACTTAGATGGGAATCTTGGTAAGCGTATAGAGCTCGTCCAAGAGGAGACAAGTCCAAGATTTATTGTCAGGCCGGAGAGCGAGGAGGCTAGAGTGGTTCAGGACATGATTAGAGTATTACAGCAGCAGATACCATTATTTAACATACAGTCCCAAATAGCTATGCCAAAAATAATTTTGTTTCTAACTGAGCGAGAATATGAAGAACTTGGCGTAGATTTCGACGTTAACCGCGTATATGAGGTTAACTTATCCAATCAAACTATAAAGTTCAAAGAGGTTTAGCCGGGAAAACGGAGCCCAAGAAAACAGTTTCCGGGGGAGGCAAGTTGAAGGTTAGGGCCCACGTATTTGTGAGTGGTAGGGTTCAAGGGGTCTTCTTTAGGCATGAAACTAAGTTGAAAGCTATGCAAAACAATGTAACCGGATGGGTCCGCAATTTGCCGGACGGCCGAGTAGAAGCCGTTTTTGAGGGCGATAAGGAGGCGGTGGAGGCGATGATAGAGTTTTGCCAGAGGGGGCCGCCGGGAGCTAAAGTTGAGAATGTAGAGGTTATATGGGAGAACCCAACCAACGAGTTCAAAGACTTTAGAATCAGATACTAGGTAAGTATTAAATGTTTCTCCTTGCCACCAAAACGAATATTAATGTTGATTTACTTTTATTGCTTGTCAGCGAGCTGATAGGTTTGTGAGTTAATGGGGTGGGATATATTGAGTGAGGGGTGGATACAGGCATCTGAAAGAGCTCTTGAGCAAATAAGGAAGTTAGCTGAAAGGAAAGATATGGATAGACTTGAGTTAGTTCAGTCAATGCGCTTCATCCTAATGGCTCTTCATAGAAGCTTACTCGGATGGATGAACTGGGTAAACAATCCAGATATAATGGTCGCCTTCACTAAGGATGAGCTTGCTGAAATGAATAAGAGACTGGCTGACTTCGTTCAAGAGTTCATAAAGTATGATATCGAGGTTACAAAGCAGGGTGCTAGGAAGAGCAGTATGAGCTTAGAGGCGAGAAGAGAGGCTGAGGAAAGGGCCAGGAGAGAGCCGGGAGAAACCTTCTATATTTAGGTATTAGAGAGAGTTAAGGAGATTACTACCAAAAGAAAAGCGGAGATATGAAATAATAGATAAATTCCTTACTTATCTTGGTACTTTAAAATGGGATTCTTTTCCCTGGCTAACATATTCTCCGCTGAGCTGCTCACGCACTATTGAAGCTACTCGGATAAAATTCTCTGAACCAAGATATTGTCTAGGTTTTATGATTATGTAATGTTCTGTCTCTTCAAAGAGAAGTAACCCCAGTAAATCCTTTGGGAAAAACCTTTGCACATCCTCTATACTTCTCTTCCTCAGCGGTTGACTAGCCCCAGATATAAGAGCAAAATGATCCTCCTCAATGTTGGACTTAACATAAGCCTTGAGTATCCGCGAAATCTCTTCAAGATCCCCAGAAATAATCTTTAAAATATTGAGCAAATCATCTATGCGTCTTAAAATATCCTTAATGTTAACATCATCCTCCATTTATGATACCCCCGGAATTATTCCAGGGGAATAATGATGACTATACAATTATTAGCTCATCGCGCCTGAAAAGTTTATATTTTAGAAAATTTCGCGTTTCTTATAAAGGTTAAATTTATTTTGTTACGTCAGATATCTATTTCTGATATCTAAGATGCTTTCTGAAGGAAGGGTCTTCAAAGATGCTAAAAATTGATGGTGGACAGAAGAGTGGCAGCGGAACTATTCTGCGCCTATCGGTCGCTTTCGCTAGCATTCTAGGTGAACCTCTATATATCTATAACATTAGGAAAAAGCGAAGCGAACCGGGTTTAAGGCCACAGCACTTGGAGTCGGTTCTTACCGCGGCTAAGCTTTGTAACGCCGAGATTAAAGGGGCTTATGTTGGTTCTCAGGAGCTCTGGTTTGAGCCTAAAGAAATAAGTGGTGGGGAGATATATGCTGAGATAGGGACAGCTGGGAGCATACCAATGCTAATAATGACTGTCCTGCCAATATGCACGTTCGCTAAGAAGCCCGTCACATTGAAGATCTCAAAGGGTGGAACCGACGTCAAAAATTCTCCAACTATAAACTATTTGATAAATGTTTCCCTAAGGATTCTTGAAAGGATGGGGTTAAAGGCGGAGATCGAGGTTAAGAAGTATGGGTATTATCCGAGGGGTATGGGCGAAGTTATATTAAGGGTTCAGCCATCCAAAGGGCTTAAGCCCATAAGGCTTGAGGAGTTCGGCGAGATAAACTCTGTCGGAGGGGTCTCCCTCTGCACATTTCTAGCGGACAGAAAGGTTGCTGAAAGGCAAGCTAAAGAAGCCAAGAAAATTCTGAGGGCTAGAGGTTTAGACCCGAAGATCCGCATAATAAATGATTTCTCAAACCCCCTACAGAAGGGTAGTTCACTTGTCCTCTGGGCCGAAACCGATAAGGGAGCGCTCTTGGGGAGCGACTCAATAGGCGAGCTCGGAAAAACTAGTGAGGCGGTCGCTCAAGACGCTGCGAAAGGACTTCTCGAAGAGATCGATGCCAAGGCGACTGTTGATGTGCATATGGCTGATATACTGGTTCCCTATGTAGCATTAGCAGAGGGCGAGTCAGTATACTTAACAAGAATGTTCTCTGATCACCTTGAATCAAATATATGGCTTGCCGAAGAGATACTTGGCGTTAAATTTGATGTTAAGAAGATAAATGGTCTCTATAGGGTTGAGAAGAGGGGATCTTGAATTGACCAACGAGGTTTTTAGAGCGAAGGTAAGGGGAATTTATAGTACAGCACTAACAAAGATCTTGCTTGACAACGGCTTTAGAATAGTTCAACCTTCAAGGGCGATAAGGGAAAGATTTAATCTGCCAATCGCAGAAGAAAATTACCAACCAGATATTGAGATATTCGACAGATTTGATAAGCAGGGCATTAATGTAATTGGCAGAGCTGCCGCCGTTAGTAAAGTTTCATCTGCATTGCTAGATTTACTTGATGATGTAATAATTAGACGTCAGATACCGATTTTTGCGACCGCCCAATTATTCAGCGGGGATGGTGCGCACTCAGGATTAAATGAGGATTTATATGAGGCGATAAGGGATATAGAGGATGCGTCATCCGATATGAGGATGCGCATTGATGTCGAATTTCCATCTCTCTCGAAGAAAAAATTGGATGAAATAAGAAGTGCTATTGTGCCAACTTTAAGTGGGCATCATTATTATAAGGCCTGTGGGGGAAAGATTGCTGGCATGCTTGAGATGGCTGAGAAGCTCCTTGAAAGCGGCTATCCCCCCAAAGAGACTGAAGGGATTTTTAAAGAATGTGTATCACGCGAGTACCCCCATGAAAACTCGAAGATAAGTATAGAGCACGTAAAAATCAACGGTAGAATTTTTAATCTCGGTGAGGCGCATATGGCCGAATTTAACGAGAGTGAGAAGCATATGAAGCTCATTAGAGTCTTCTCTTCTCAAGGTGTTTACGATGGGCTTAACGTTCCAAAGGAGCCGGGCGACTACGCCGTCACAACCCTCAGGATAGGCGACTGGTTTCTCCGGACATCATATTTCTCTAGAGATGGCGAGTATAAAGGTACTTATGTGAACATAAACACTCCAATAGAACTCTATCCGACTAAGATAAGATATGTGGATCTTGAGGTCGATATCTGCATGTGGCCGGATGGGAGAACACGAAAGATAGATTTTGAGAAATTAGACAAGTTTGCGCAGATGTGTTATATCTCAAAGAGATTAAAAGATATTGTTTATGAGAAAGCTAAAGAATTAATGAACTCTTTAAGAGTTGATTTAGAAATTGAAGCCAAAACTATCGGTAAGGGGACGCACTAAACCAATTTAACAAATTCCTAAAGTAAAGAATATATTTCTCCCTTTGCATCTTTTTTAGCTGGTGAAGGTTATGGCAGGCACATTGAAGTTAAGGCTTGCGATGCTCGCGACGTTAGCTATAATAATAGGAATATCCACGCTTGTCATAACGGTTATACTCTCGTATCTTGGAGCCAGTCTCATAACCATAGGGGTCTTCGTAGTTATAGTGAATGTTTTCCAGTGGCTTATAGCTCCATACATAATTGATGCGATTTATAGAACTAGAAAAGTTTCGAGAGGCGAGAGACCCGAGCTATATGAAGTTCTTAAGAGAGTGAGCGCTAAAAGCGGAATTAAAACACCAGAATTGAGGATTGCTGATATCTCAATACCAAATGCGTTCGCATATGGCTCGCCCTTAACTGGCAATAGAGTGGCAGTTACATCCGGGTTACTTAATACATTGAGTCTAGATGAAGTTGAGGCGGTTATAGGACATGAGGTTGGACACTTAAAGCACCGAGATGTTCAAATAATGATGTTCGTGTCCCTTCTTCCAGCAATATTCTACTATATTGGCTATTCACTGATGTGGTCATCAATGTACTATGGTAGCAGAAGAGATAGCCGTGGAAATGGAGGGCTTGCCGCATTAATTGGTTTTCTCAGCATTACCATATACTGGATTCTAACATTATTCACGTTACATCTTAGCAGATTAAGGGAGTATTATGCTGATAGGCATAGTGCTTCAGTAGTGCCTGATGGCGCAAGAAAACTTTCACTTGGTCTGGTGAAAATAGTTGAGTCAACGACAAGAGTGCGTACGCGCTACGCTAACCTAGGAAGCCTAAGCTCCTTCAAGGCGCTCTTTATCGCCGATCCAGATAGTGCCTTGAGTGACTTAAATGATCTTTCAAGATATGGATTCGCAAAAGATGAAAGTGCTCTTCTAACAAAGTATTTAGAGCGAAAAGTGACTTTGGCTGACCGTGTAGTCGAATTATTCTCAACGCATCCAAACATTGTTAAAAGATTGAAGGCACTTCTGGAAGCAGCGTAAGTCTCAATTTAAACCATAATATTTTCTGGCAACAGTAATTTTAACCTAAGAAATATAGAAGTATTTAAACTACTTTTTCTTTAAATTTTATGCTCATGTTTTGGTGGTGCCGATGAGTTTAGATATTGAATTTGAAGTTCCTTCATGGGATGAAATTTATGAAATGCTGCTAACTTTGGCTGACACGATAAAGAGGGACTCGTTTAACCCAGATGTTATTGTTGGCGTTTCACGCGGCGGCTGGCCTCCAGCAAGAGTTATGTCAGACCTCCTTGGGAATGTTGAGCTGGCCAGTATTCGTGTAGAATTTTATCGTAACGTATCTGAGACTGGCAGTGAACCAGTTATAACTCAGCCCCTCTCTCTTCCAGTTAAGGGTAAAAGTGTGCTTATTATGGATGATGTTGCGGATACTGGAAAGAGCTTAAAGGTTGTTAGGGATCATGTCGCCAGGGGCGGCGCTGGGAGCATCAAGATTGCGACAATTTATTATAAACCTTGGAGCATAATTGTTCCAGACTATTATGTGAGGGTTACAAGACGCTGGATAGTCTTTCCATGGGAGAGGAGAGAAACGGTTAGGAGCCTTATTGGGAGATGCAGGCGCGATGGAATATCGATTGATGAAGTTAGGAGGAGACTGACTGAGGGTGGAATGGATGAACGCCTACTGGAGAGATTTATAGCAGAGGTTCTGGAGGAAGAAAAATGATAGAGGCGGAAGTTTTAGGCAAGTATCTTATTGTCGAAGGCTTCAGAAATGTTAGGATAGATAACATAGAGAGGGTGCTTAGCATAATCAAGGCTAATTCCGAGGGCTCCCATACCCAGATCCTAGACGCAGATTACGTGGCTGGTTTTGAGCATATATTCTTCGCGGTTCTGAACGCAATCAAATCTTTTAGAGCTGGATATAACATATCAAGGAGCTTACCAATAGAAATTCTCCTGTTCGCTTCTGGGCAAGATCAGATTAAAAGGGCTATTGATCTTCTAGGGGTTAAAGAGACAACCCGCAATGTCGTCCTAATAATAGTTGCTGAGAGCCATGAGGGGGCTATATCCGCGCTGAATTCTATTACAAATGCTTTAGGATGGAAAGCGGATCATAGCGTGATTGAGCTAACCGACGAGAAAACTCAATCTATAGTAAACGCATTTAGAATCACACCCCTTGAACTAGAGGCTTCTAGGAGGGGCCTACTGAAAGATGCCATAAAAAACGTTCTCATCGAGAGGGCTGCAATATTGGTTACCCAGCGCTGAAGAGACTCTTTTATCGGGGTTTTTCTTTTGTGACTGAGAGTATATCTATTGGTCTTATAACAGATATCCCAGTCAGTCTCCCTAATATTTCTACAAGGATTATTTTATCTGGGTTGTTTAAATCCACCTTCCGGTTCAGGTTTTCTACAGCTGCCCCTATTATATCCCTGCTTGAGATTTCCGTGTGTCTCTTTTCGACCGTTACGCGAAATGTCTCGTTCTCCTGAATTTTATGGTGTAGGCTTGCGGCAGCTCTTCTAATTTCATCTATTTTAGTTCTTACAACAACCTCTATTGGAACAACTTTTAGGACGTAGCGGAACTCCCATGGCCTCTCCCTTAGAATCCCCCTTAAACCCTCTATAACCTTAAATGGATCTAGTTTTGTCTTAGCCACAATTAGACCGGCAACCTCAGTCTTATCTACCAGCGCCTCCCTATCACCAAGTTCGCCGAGGAGAAACCATATCTCGGAGCAGGCATTATTCTCATTACCTTTAGATGTAGAGATAAGCAGGTTAAAATCCTCCATCACCATAGAACAATCCTCCAAACTTATAATTATGCTGGCAACGGGATATATCCTTTCAGCCAATGAGAATCAAAAACGCATAAAGTTTTGGTCAGCGGAGGTTAGTTTAAGGCTTCATTGCCCATTCAATGAAGGGCTCCTTGCCGTCACCACACATCATCCCAAAAATAAATAGATAGCAGTCAACTATTTATTTATAACCGCTAAATTAAATTAAAAATTGTTGAGATATTGTTGGGTGTTTTGATGTCGCTGGAGGAATATTTGAGGAAGAGGGATTTTAGTAGAACCCCGGAGCCCAGCGGCGCTGCTCAGGTTGGGGAGAAGTCTCCTAGCGACGGAAGAATATATGTTATTCAGAAGCATGCTGCAAGCCACCTACACTATGATCTTAGGCTTGAGAAGGATGGTGTATTAAAGAGCTGGGCTATACCAAAGGAGCCGCCGACATCTAGGGGCATTAAGCGCCTGGCTATTCAGACGGAAGATCATCCAATAGAATACGCGGATTTTGAGGGGATTATTCCTGAAGGAGAATATGGCGCTGGGACCGTTGAGATATGGGATAGAGGGACATTTGATATAGAGGAATGGACAGACGAGAAGATAGTTGTATATATACATGGAGAAAAGATTAGAGGTCGATACTACTTAGTAAAATTTAAGAAGCAAGAAAACAGCTGGCTCTTCTTTAAAGTATAATCTCCTAAAGCAGATCTACAATTTCACAGAGAATTGAAATAATATCAATATTAAAATAATGCGACGTGGGGGACACCTATGAGCATTAGTAAAAGTGGAGGGAAGGAAATGGAGGTTGAGGTTGTTTTCCAGCCAGAAGGAAAGCGTGTAAAATGCCTCTCCCAGATAACCCTCCTGGAGGCTGCGAAGGCCGCGGGTGTAGATATAACTGCTGTTTGTGGTGGTCTTGGCAGGTGCGGGAAGTGTCGGGTGATAATTGAGGCTGGAAGGGAATCTCTGGATCCGCCAACCGAGGCTGAGCGCGGTCTTCTGTCCGAGACCGATCTCTCCACGGGTTATAGACTTGCATGCCAAGTATTTGTGAGAAAGAATATACTCGCTAAAATACCGGAGGAAAGCCGTACAGGTAGGCAAAGGTTGCTGGTGGAAGGCATAGAGGTTCCTGTTAAGGCCGATCAATGCGTTAAAAAATATTTTGTTGAGGTGCCTAAGCCGAACCTCTTTGACCTTAGGTCGGATGCTGAGAGACTTTTGGATGCCTTAGGGGAAAAATATGGCCTAAGCAACTTAATAATTGAGCCATTCGTGCTTCAAAGTCTCCCATTAATCTTGAGGGATGCTGATTGGAAGGTTACTGTGGTTATATGGGATGACAGAGTTATAATTGATGTCGAGCCGGGCGATACTACCAAAAGACTTTTTGGATGCGCCTTTGATGTGGGCACAACCAAGATCGCCGGATATCTGCTCGATCTAAATAGTGGGCTGGTTTTAGCAGTAGACTCCATGATAAACCCCCAAGTGGTTTATGGTGAAGATGTTATATCAAGAATATCTTACGCTTCTAAGGGTGCTAGGGAGTTAAAGGATCTTCAGGTAGCTGTCATCAGCGGCATCAATAAAATCTTAAGGAACCTGGCGGATAAGACTGGTGTAAGACTAAATGAGATATATGAGATGACTGTTGTTGGTAACACGGCAATGCACCATATATTTCTCGGAATAAATCCAAAGTATGTATCTCTAGCGCCGTACACGCCAGCCGTCAGGAAGAGCATAAATGTCAAGTCGCGAGAAATAAATATTGAAATTAATTCAAATGGCAATGTTCATGTGCTACCAGTAGTAGGCGGCTTCGTCGGAGCAGACACGGTTGCCGTTATACTCGCAACCAAACTTTACGAAAAAGACGATATATGCATGGCTATTGATGTAGGAACAAATACCGAGGTTGTTCTGGGGAATAAGGAGGTGCTACTGGCCACCTCATGCGCTTCTGGACCAGCATTTGAAGGCGCGCATATAAAGCATGGCATGAGGGCTGCAAGCGGGGCTATCGAGAAGATTAGGATAAGCCCTGAGACACTTGAAGTAGAGTATAAAACTATAGATGATGCTAGTCCCCGCGGGATATGTGGCTCGGCAGTCATCGATGCTATCGCGGAGATGCTTAAAGCCGGAATAATCGACGCCTATGGAGCATTTAACAGGGAGATTAAATCGCCTAGATTAAGATCCGCAGAGAATGGGGTTGAGTTTATAATAGCGTGGGGACATGAGACTGCTATTGGCAAAGATATTGTAATCACACAGAAGGATATTAGGGAGATTCAATTAGCTAAGGCTGCAATACATGCTGGTTGTATGATACTAATGGAAAAAATAGGTATCACAGAGTCAGATATAAGCATGCTTTTCCTAGCCGGGGCGTTTGGCACATATATAAACCCTGAGAGCGCAAGGATTATAGGCATGTATCCGGAAATTCCCTTGAATAAGGTTCGTGCCGTGGGGAACGCTGCTGGAACTGGTGCAAGAATTTGCCTGGTCTCTAAATCTATGAGGAGGAGGGCTGAGGATCTGCATAGGATAGTTAAGTATGTTGAACTTAGCGCTGAGCCAGCCTTCCAAACAGAATTTCTTAAATCACATTTCCTGCCCTATGCCGACTTTTCAAGGTATCCGGAAACCATTAATATGCTTAGAAAGTTGGGCAGAGAGATTAAGAGACCCCCACAAATATTTTTTGGAGGAAAACTTGAGAGAAACTAACTGTTAAGAGAGTATTCCCTTTTAAATCTCTCGAACATATCATTCATCAGCTTTCTCAGTTTTTCGCTTATTCTCACCGGATATGTCTCGCTGTTCCTAATGCGCCTATACTTCTCTGGAAAGGCTGATAATTGCTCAGCGCAGTATCTTCTTATCTCCTTTAGGCTTGGGAAATCGTAGACTAATTCACCCTTAATCATTATTGGCACTAGAAGCGGCTTCGCATCTTTAACCTCCTCATCCCATAAGGTTATAACGTCCTCCACAAACTGCCCATTCTCAACTTTCCTCCAAACTTGCTTCTTTCCAGGCAGAGTAGCCTTACCTAGACTACTGGTGAACTTTGTCGTCGGAATCATTCTTCCACTCTCATCACTAGTCTCGGCGAGCTTAAATATTCCATCTAGGGCTGAGACCCCGCCCTCCTTTGTCAGAGAGTCATAATTTGCGCCCGTGACGAGCTTTGTTCCAACGCCGAACCCGTCTATAGGTGCACCGTGGGATAGGGCATGCTCTATAACGAACTCATCGAGGCGGTCGCTTGCAAATATCTTTACGTCGGTTAGTCCCGCTTCGTCAAACATTTTACGCGCGATCTTGCTTAGTTCAATTGGATCCCCGCTGTCGAGCCTTATTCCAGCAAGCTTATAGCCTCTCTTCCTTAACTCTAAACCCACCGCTATGGCGTTTTTAATACCCTCAATAGTATCATACGTGTCTACTAAGAGAACAGTATTATGTGGGAAGCTCTCTGCGTACTCCATGAAGGCATGTAGTTCGGTCTCCCTGAATGATTTAGTCTCTCTATACCGCTCCTCAATAAACTTATGGGGTATAGTTCCAACAAAGGGTATGCCCCACTTCATGGCGGCTATGACAAGCGATGTTCCATCAAAGCCGCCTATATAGGCGGCTCTAGCGGCGAGGACGGCTGCATCTCTCCCGTGAGCTCTCCTAGCACCGAAATCAACAATATTTTTAGGCGAGTAGAATACATCTCTACCCTTCGCTGCATAAACTATTCTGGAGGCTTTCGTGGCAACTAAACTCTCAAAGTTTATAACGTTAAGCAGATATGTTTCAAACAATTGCACATCTATAGACGGGCCAGTAACGTTTATCACAGGCTCATTTGGAAATACTGGTGTCCCTTCTGGTACGGCGTATATATCTCCCCTAAACCTAAAGTTTTCTAAGTAATCAAGAAACTCTTTGCTGAGATCCCTGCCAGCGACGTTCTCAAGCCACTTACGATGCTTTTTACCTAAACCTCTGTTAAGAATCTGAATATACGCAATAAATTGCTCTAAACCCGCGGCGATGATATATGAGCCTAAATGTCTTGGAATCTCCCTGAAAAAGTAGGTTTCAGTTATTATATTATTTACACCATGATCAAAATTGCATTTTCCAGATGTCAGCTCATAATAGTCCGTAAAAAGAAAGAGATCATCCTCTGATAAAAGCCCAGTTTCAAGTTTCCTCACTCTATCTCCCATTTTTGA
>JAWBXL010000006.1:0-50558 GCA_038867895.1 Bathyarchaeia archaeon
TCTGATAGTTAAATCTTTGGGAAAAAGAGTTAAGGGCTGAAAACTCCAAGCTTAGTAAGTCCACTACAACCCCCCCTCATTAACGACAAAAAAGATTGCTTGGAAGAGTTATGTGATGACACCATCTTCATAATAATACATTACGTCTTTAAGAGAAAATTTTTAAAAGGAGAGGGTATGTGTAGGGCTCCAGAACTAGGGGGGTACTGGAGCCTCGGGCGGGACTTGAACCCGCGACCCCCGCCTTACCAAGGCGGTGCCCTAACCAGCCTAGGCCACCGAGGCTTCCTAGTTTATGAGTATCTCCTTAAAATTTTTATATTTTTTGTGTTGTTTTACTTTGCTCTCGCGGCGAATTCTTCAGATATTCTTTTATACATTTCTAGCTCTCTTTGGGACATAGGCTTAACCTTTTTAAGAGCGGCCTCGAGGTGTCTCCTGTAGACTTTTAATTCTTTGAGACTCTTTTTTGCTTCTTCAGGCGTCTTATTGTTCATTACGTGTTCTCTTATTGCGAGCATAACGGCTGTATTACATATCGCGGCTAGATCCGCGCCCGTGTATCCTTCGGTTTTTTTAGCCAACTCCTCTATATCAACATCCTCCGCGAGGGGCTTCCTTCTCAAGTGTATTCCCAGTATCTCCTTTCTGGCTTCAAGGTCTGGCAGCGGCACATAGAGGAGCTTATCGAACCTACCAGGTCTTAGTAGTGCTGGGTCTACTATATCTGGCCTATTCGTCGCAGCCAACACGATAACCCCCCTAAGTTCCTCTATACCATCCATCTCAGTTAATAATTGACTTATAACCCTCTCCGTCACATGCGAGTCACCGTATCCTCCGCCTCTTACCGGGGCGATAGCGTCTATCTCATCAAAAAATATTATGCTTGGAGCAGCTTGCTTTGCCCTTCTAAAGACTTCCCTTATCGCCCTTTCCGATTCTCCAACCCACTTTGAGAGTATTTCTGGGCCCTTAATGCTTATGAAGTTTGCCTCGCTCTCCGTTGCAACTGCTTTAGCCAATAGAGTCTTTCCGGTCCCGGGAGGACCATATAAAAGTATGCCCTTCGGAGGCCTAGCGTCCACATGCTCAAAGAGATCCGGATACCTAAGCGGCCATTCCACAGCCTCTTGAAGCTCAATCTTAACATCATGTAATCCGCCTATATCATTCCACCTAACGTTTGGAACCTCAACAAGAACCTCACGCATAGCTGAAGGCTCTACATCCTTTAAGGCTTCCATAAAATCATTCATCGTAACAGTAATTTTATTCAGTATTTCCGCTGGAATAGTATCCTTCTCAAAATCTATTTCTGGCAGTATCCTTCTAAGGGCTCTCATGGCCGCCTCTTTACAGAGGGCAGCTAGGTCTGCCCCGACGAAGCCATGGGTGATGCTGGCGATCTTCTCTAGGTCGACGTCCTCCGCAAGTGGCATGTTGCGCGTGTGTATCTGTAGGATCTCAAGCCTACCCTGCTTGTTTGGGACGCCTATCTCTATCTCCCTATCGAATCTTCCAGGTCTCCTTAAGGCTGGATCTAGGGCATTAGGTCTATTCGTCGCACCAATAACCACAACTCTTCCACGCGGCTTCAGCCCATCCATTAACGCTAGCAACTGTGCAACGACCCTCTTCTCAACCTCGCCGGTAACCTCCTCCCTCTTCGGCGCTATCGCATCAATCTCATCAATAAAAATTATACTCGGAGCATTCTCCTCAGCCTGCCTGAATATTTCTCTTAAGCGCTCCTCACTCTCGCCGTAATATTTGCTCATTATTTCTGGGCCGCTTATGCTGAAGAAGGCAGCGTTTGTCTCATTTGCAACTGCCTTGGCGAGCAGGGTCTTACCTGTCCCAGGGGGGCCATATAAGAGCACACCTTTTGGTGCCTCTATTCCAAGTCTCTCAAAAAGCTCTGGATATTTCAGTGGTAGCTCAACCATCTCCCTAATTTTTCTGATCTCTTCCTTCAGTCCACCTATGTCTTCATATGTAACCCTCGGAACCTCTCTGACAATAGCCGTGGGCTTCTCGCCTATCGATATTTCTGTGTCTCTCGTTATTATCACGGCGGGGGCTGGCGGCTGAACGCCCACTACCGTTAAATCAATTGTTCTTCCCATTATGCCAAGGGGTACATAGTCTCCTCTGGTGACAACCTTCCCCTCAAGAATTTGAGCTAAATAATCCTCTGCGCCCTCAATCCGTAAAGGCTCGATTGGAGCTAAAACAACTTTCTCAGCATTTTTAGCCTCAACCTTCCTTATAATCACTTTCTCATCTATGCTGACGCCAGCATTCCTCCTAATATATCCATCTATTCGTATAATGCCCTTACCAGCATCCTCACTATATCCAGGCCAGCATATAGCCACGGTCTTACGCTTGCCAGAGATCTCGATTATATCGCCTGGGGTTAAACCTAGGCTCCCCATAATCTTTGGGTCAACCCTAGCTATACCTCTCCCAACATCCCTGCCGTGAGCCTCAGCGACACGAAGCGTAACCACATTTGAGCTGGACAATCGTCCTCCCTCCCCCGGCGCTCATAATGGGTCGTCTAATAAATAAACTTAGATTTCCATGGAGAAAAACATTAACTTTAACTTATTCTACAAAGAAAAATAAAAATCTCTTCTCTTTATAGCATATTTTCTAGGATTTTATGCTGTCATTTTGGTAATGGCGCTGTAAATTTCTCTTTATGGTCCCATATGCTTGGCAAGCTTCTGCTCAAATATCTTTTTTGGAATTGCACCAACGATTCTTTCGACTAAAACCCCATCTTTAAAAATCAGGAAAGTTGGTATGCTCATTATTTGATACTCTGCCGGCACCCTTTGGTTTTCATCAACATTCAATTTTCCAAATAGGATTCTGCCAGCATATTCTTTGGCTAATTCGTCCACTATCGGCGCCATCATTCTGCATGGCGCACACCACGGAGCCCAACAGTCAATAACAACAAGGCTACCACCTTTTATAACCTCATTAAAATTTGAATCCGTCACTTCAATAGGCTCGCCAACAGAAGAGCGCTTCACCACTCCAGATCCTCTCCGCATAAGATCCTCAAGTTTTCTCCTTCTTAACCTCTCTAATTCATCCTCTTCACTCATACATGAATTCTAAGAGTAAAATCATATAAAAGAATTATTGCAGGCGGACGCCTTTATAAAGAAAATCTTATAAAATTTCTTGAATATAGAGAGTCGATAAATAACAGATAGTGGACGTGAGCACTTTTGGCTGAGATAAGAGTTGCGGTTGCAGGTGTGGGTAATAGCGCTTCAGCCTTAGTTCAGGGCGTACACTATTATAAGGATGCAAAGGAGACAGATTTTGTTCCAGGACTAGTACATGTCAACCTCGGCGGATACCACGTTAGGGACATAAGGTTTGTCGCCGCCTTCGATGTAAATAAATCAAAGATTGGTAAGGACCTCAGCGAGGCGATTTTCGCTGAGCCGAATTGCTGCCCAAGGTTTGTTGATTCTCTCCCAAATCTTGGAGTTGAGGTTCTACCTGCGCCCATATTGGATGGTGTAGGCCCACATATGAAAGAGGCCTTCAGAGTATATTCTGAAGAGGAAACTAAGCCTGTTGATGTGGTAGAAGTTCTTAAGAGGACTAAGGCTGATATCCTCGTGAATTACATGCCTGTTGGAAGCTACGAGGCTACAAGGTTCTATGCAAAGGCCGCGATTGAGGCTGGATGCGCCTTTGTCAACTGTATCCCAGAATTCATTGCCAGCGATAGGGAGTGGGCCTCTAAATTTGAGAAGGCTGGATTGCCAGTAGCTGGCGATGACGTAAAGAGTCAAATAGGCGCAACAATCCTCCATAGGGAAATCGCTAGATTATTTGTTGATAGAGGGGTTAAGATAGATGAAACCTACCAGCTTAACATTGGCGGAGACACTGATTTCCAGAACATGACCCTGGAGGAGAGACTTAAATCAAAGCGTATAAGTAAGACCGAAGCTGTTACAAGCCTAGTTCCATACGACGTTCCAGTTAAGATTGGGCCCTCAGACTATATACCGTTTCTAGGAAATAAGAAAATATGCTACATTTATGTTAAAGGCAGAAATTTTGGCGATCAGCCAGTGAGACTATGGGTTACCTTAGAAGTTTTTGACTCGCCTAATAGCGCTGGCGTAGTTATTGATGTGATAAGGGCGACTAAAATTGCCTTAGATAGGGGTATAGCGGGGCCATTAATCAGCGTCTCCGCATACGCTTTCAAGCATCCGCCCATCCAAGTGGAGGATCCGGTTGCGAGAAAATGGTTTGAAGAATTCATAGAGGGAAAACGTGAGAGGTAACTATCATTCATTTTTAGAGTAAATTGTAAAAGCTCAACGAAATAATTTTAACCAGCTCTTATAGGACTCAAATACCCTACGTAGCTCTTTAACTGGCTCTTCATGTAAGTCAACCCTCAAGTTTATCATGGGACGCGATTCATGTATCAGCTTCTTCTCGGCAACAAGGAGGGCGGCGGAGCGGCTACCCCTTTTATCTCCCCCGGCCTCCTCTCCAGCCTCCAATGCCTTCATAAGCCTCTCAGCAAGCCACTCCCCCTCACTCCTCTCAAATGCTAAGACCATCTCCCCCAAAACTCTACTCGACTTCAGCATATTGCCAGCGGCAACATAATTCTTTCCAATAATATGCCCCCTCCACTCGGGCGTCTCGCTTCCAGTAAATGCGGCTCCTCGACCAGACGAATCAATGAGTATTATCTGCCTCATCTCCCTCAAATCATCCTCTCTTAACAGTATTTCCATAACTTCTTGTGGTGAATGACCCTCATGCAGGAGCCTTAACCCATTAACTCCATGAAAGAAGTTTGTGTAGCCTTGGACGGCTAGCGCCCCAACACCAGGCTCTATGTGCGGGACAACACTTCCAACGGCCAGTGATCCTGAGGCCACACAGACACCCAAGGTTAAGGTTTCTGGGCATCTTGCAACCATTGAGAATGTTCCATCTTCCTCACTCAAACAATATTTTAACCTCAGTTTCATCACCATCCTTGAGGCCTAAGACTTTTCTTAAGTATAGTGGAGCAATTATTTCTATAAGTTCCTCTGGGTATCTGGGAACCTCAGGTCCGACGACAGCGCCCCATATTCCATGCGCTATAAGCACCCTATATAATCGGCCGGGAAGATAACCGTTTCTAGGAGACACTTTAATCCCACTATACTTATCAACTCTATTAAACATTTCCATCAATCTCTTAGCGGTTTCACTAGATAAAATTATGTTTAATGTTCCGGAGAAAGCTCAAAACCAAGAATCTCTTTAACATACTCCCTAAACCATGATAATGATACAAAGATTTTTTCCCATGCCCTTCCTAGTGGAAACATAACCCCTACAGTAAACCATAACTTGTAGCTTTTATCCTTCATCCACCATTCTCTTATGATCAACCGCCTAATTATATTTTCATCTAAACGCTGATGTAGACGGATGTAGACGGATAGTGAAAATAATTTATTTTCTTCACTCCAGAAAATATTAAAGAATCTTCACTGCCTTTTAAGGTTTTTAACTTTAAGTATAATCATTAGTTAATCACGTTTTAATAAACTGGCTTGCCAGCGCCCTTTATTTATGGATCAACAACACCTTTGCTTTCCAAACCTTTCAATCCATTTAGGTAGAGCTTCCGGATTCACAATATTTAACGGAATATCTCCATGCAAAGCCTTTAACACGTTTTCAACAGCTATTTTAACACCATTATATCTTATATCACCCGCTTCGTTAAAGGCTGAGCAATGAGGACTAAGTATAACATTCTCTAGACTTAGAAGCGGATTATTTGGCTCTGGTGGTTCCTGCTCAAAAACATCTAAAGCCGCACCAGATATCCACCCTTCTTTAAGAGCTCTTATGAGAGCCTTTTCATTTATTATAGCCCCTCTAGCGGTATTTACTAAGTATGCTGTCTTCTTCATCATTCTGAGTTCATGTTCATCTATCATATGATATGTTTCACGAGTTAAAGCCGCTAGAATAATCACAATATCTGATTCCCGAAGCAAAGTTTCTAAATCAACGGATTTAACGCCTGCCTGCTCAAAAACATTTACTGGAATATAGGGGTCATAGGCTATTCGTTTAACACCCCAAGGTTCAAGAAGCTTATTAACCTCCCTCGCGATTCTACCAAAACCTATAAATCCTACAGTGAGCCTATTATGAATATAAACACCTTCAACTTCTTTACATCGCCAGGTTCTGCTTCTTACAAACTTATCTCTTAAAGGGATTTTTTTGAGAAGGGCAAGCATTAAAGCCACGGTGTTTTCGGCGACGCCCATAATCATGTATTCTGTGGGCGCATTCGTGACGAGTATTCCGCGCCTTGTAGCGGCCTCCAAATCAACATCATCTACTCCCACAGTATACTTCGCGATTATCCGAAGATTAGGAGCATTTTTAAAGACTTCTTCATCTATACGCTCTTTAATACTTCGAACTCCTATAAAGGCATCAGCGTCTCTACCTAACTCTAGAAGATCCTCTCTCGTCGGGACTGTAAAGCGTTCAGCAAAAATTAATTCGCACCCCTCACTTCGGAGATAATCGTAATACTTCTCAACAATAGATTTTTCCCAGCCGTAATCATATGGCGAAAAAACAAAAACTTTCCATTTTTTCTCGGTCATAATAGAATTCCCCTTTGCGCTGTCCCATCAAGATCTTTAAATTTTATATAAAAAATAAATTTTCTTTTGGAGGGATCATGACATTTATCGCGTATGTCTGCTCTGCAAAAACATCAATTATTTTACGGTCTGGGCAACCGCGACAAGCAGTCTTCCATTAATTCTTTTGCTATACTTTTAAAATTCTTTTCTTAGATTATTTCTTATTTTTCTATATGCCTCAAGCATATATTCATGGAGTTCTTTATTACCTTCCGGTATCCCTAATCCTAGCCTAGAGTAAAGGCATTTAACGATAACTTTTTCGATGAATCTTCCTCCTTCATTACCAAGTATGCTTCTGAGCGCTGACGAGAATTCTCCGGGCTTTTTGGGTATTTCATGCTTCTCTATCTTATAGCGCTCTTTAATCAGCAATAGGAGAACGGCCTTCACGGTCTCACCTAAAAGGTTTAATCCATCATCCACAGCGTTTATTAATATTCTCTCGAATTCTTCGGGCCATTTATAGTCGTCTTCACAATTAATTGTTTTATCTATTGTCGCTTCCTCCACCATCATAATACTGGTGTTAACTTGATTTCCGTTCCCTCCTCATCGGTGTGGAGCTCAATATTTAATAGTGGGGTTCTTGGTTTTATACCCTGAAGGAATAATATGCCATAAATCTCTCTAACAGCTAAATGTAAGTCTGCCAGAGCACTTAAATGCTTAGTTAAGGCGCACTCTGGCCTAATAATATTTAGTCTCACATCCCTAAAGTTTCTTGTCTTCGCAAGATCATCTCCCAAAATCCTCAGCGTCTCATCTTTGCCGTAAACATATTCTAGCGTATCGAACCCAACAATTGAGAGGATTGGTCTACCTGTCTGTCTTCTAAGTTCTAAAATGTTGTCCCATAAAATTATCATATCATCCCTTAATGACTTACCTTCAAAAAGGATTACATATGGTTCCACCACTTCATTAATAGTAGCCTTAAAGTCAACGATCTTAAGATTACGTTTTAAAGTGTTCTCTGGAACAAACGGTTTAAGGGAATCCCAAACGGTCTGGGCGCTTAGGCCTTGGGGTGGAAGAATAACGGCGCATCCTCCCTGGTTCAGAGCATTCGAAACGGTTGCCCGAAACATCCGCTCTGGCGTCAATGTAACGCCCTTCTCAAATTCTAGCAGGTTGTAGCTCCCCCTTCTAAAAATTGGGCCTATAATTCTGTCTAGGTCACGGATGCCTGATGAATAATAATCTTTGCTATGGGGAATTATCTTAAACCTCTTTTGGGGTTCTGGAAGCCCGCCCATTAATAGTGGCCTGAAAACCTTAAAGCCTCCCTTCAATGTGAAGACTAGATGTGACCGCTGTATTTCTGTCCCGCGAGCCTTAATTAATTTTAGGTATCTTAAAAGGGAGCCATCAACCTCCGTCTTATTAAAGTGGATTATGCAATCGGCCAAGAATTCCACGGGCTCATAGATCTCTTCAGAGTTCATCTTTTCAATTATTATTATTGTTGTGCAGCCCATTTCTCTAACCATCCTGCCCAGAACCGCGTGAACCAATATTCTTGTGTCATGTGGTTTTTCTATAACTTGGGAGACAGCTGAAAAAGAATCTATGACAAGCGCTGTTGCCTTCATGTCGAGAATTTCATGTATTATCTGCTCAAAGATTACTGGAACACCCACCTCTCTAAGCGTAACCATGTCAAGAAACTTAAATCTTCCCTCTTGCTCAAGTCTCTCAAAATCTAAGCCTAACCCCCGCATATTCTCAATAAAGCTCTTGCGCCCCTCAACAAAACTCACATATAAGCCGTTTCCGCCCAACTTCTCGACGCAATTATAGATCCAGTTAGCAGCAAAAATAGTTTTACCAGAGCCCGGAGGACCGGTAACGGCTATGAGACTGCTTACTGGGAAGCCGCCCTCAAGGACAGAATCAAGCATTCCACTTCCAGTTGATATACGACTCACCAAGATCACCCTCAAAAAGAAAACCAAGATAATTCAGCTCACTTTCCGCTAAAAGTATTTTATAAGATATAATATATATCTTTTTTCTATTTATTAAACCAATAAAACGAGCAGAATTTCTTATTTTTGGTTCATAAAAATTAAGCGGAATATTAAAACGATTTTTTGAGTAGAAATAAAAAAGCATAATTTTAGATTCTAAAGGAGCTAAGAAACTTTTGTTTATCTATGTATTTATTTGTAAAGTATGCTTTGTTTTCATGAGATCTCTAGGTCGCTGCATATATATTAGGTCTTGGCCCGTGAACTCTGTAGATAAGATTTCAAAGGCTTTTAGAACACGCTTGCCTCCCTCCGTTATAAAGAATAGTCTGCGTCCCCCTATCGTCCTCTGTTCTATGAGCCCCCTCTCCTCAAGATCCGTTAATATCTCATTAAGAGTTTTCCAAGAGAGATTAGCAGCAAACATTATTCTTGTAGGCTTATTAATGCCATTCTCGATTATCCTTAAGATATCAATATAAATTTCTAACCTACTTCTACGCTTATTGAAGCCAAATTGCTGCATAAATTTTGTTTCAACCATTATTGTTCAAAATATATTTAAGGGAAATTCTATAAAAATGTTTAATATATAACATTTGTTCGTTACATTGCTACATGTGGTTAAACAATGTCCGCTAAAAATATTATAGATATGCTTCAATCTTTTGGTTTAACAAGAATACAGGCTCAAATACTCCTCTATCTAATTAAGATGGGAGACAGCAGCGTTAGTGCTCTCTCAAATGCCTTAAAAACAAATCGAATGAACATTTACCGCAATCTTAAGAAAATGCAGAATATGGGTCTAGTAAATGTTATTCCAGGTAAACCTATGAAGTTCTCAGTAGTGCCGCCTACCGCGGCTTTTGACGTATTGTTATCGGCGGCCAGAAATAAGGTTCTGGAGATGGAGAGCAAGTATACTAAAATTTTAGAAGAGATCTCTAGACTTTCCAGCGGGCAACAGGAGTATACTATTGAAACAAGGTTCAGGATTCATTGTGGAAGAAGAAATGTATACGGCGTTATGATGCATATGCTTGAGAATAGTGAGCGGGAGGTCTGCCTATTAACAACGCCAGCAGATTTAATACGCATGCTATTTTATGGATTTGGCGACGTGCTGAAAAAACTAAGCGAAAAAGGCGTAAAAATTAAAATACTTACAAACATCACGGATAAAAAGATAGCCACAGAATTGAAGGATTACATGAAATATGCTATGTTAAGGCATTCTGATATTGATGTAAGAACACGCTTCCTTACAGTCGATGAAAAAGTGGCATTTTCATCCCTCACAACCGATGATACGATGGGACTGGAAAGCGAGAGCGATTCAGGCTTTTGGACAGATTCGCCCCATTATGTGCAGTCAATAAGAGCATTCTTTGAAGTGGCCTGGCGCGGAGCTCAGGATGCATCAACAGTCCTCTGGCACCTAAGAACTGGAAAACCAATAGGGAAAATGACGGTTTTCAGTAACATAGAGGAATACCATGAACTCCTTACGGATATAATAAGCAGGGCAGAGAAGGAAATTTTAATATGCATTATGCGCATGAAAAAGCCATTTATAACGGAGAATTTCATAGAAAACCTGAGAAGCGTACGTGCACGCGGAGTAAATGTGAAAATATTAACTACCATAGATGAGGAAACAAGCGCTCTTGAAGATCTACTGAAGACCGCAGATGTTAGACATATATATGCCAAGAATATTCACTTGAGCTTCGTAACCACAGATGCAGGTGAAAGCCTCTTTTGCTTTCCAATTAGCTTCATAGACGAGGATAGATTCCAGATGCTATATTTTTGGTCAAACTCTATAATTTTTTCTACAATACTAAATGAATATTTCACGGACCTATGGCTGAGATCTCTCAATCCCTCGATAAAGCTCACGGAGATACGATTTAAGAAGGCTATAAAAAAGATTCCTGAGATTTTGAGAACAGCTGTTGCCGAGAAGAGATGGTTTCTGGAAATGCCTGCAACAATAAAGGGGAAGTCTGGCCTAAACCAAAATTTTGACCTGGTTTTTACAGTAAATACCCCCATAAGAAGTCTCGTCGTAGGAGACTTTCTCTCGGAGGATAGCGACGTAAAAATGATGCTCATATCTTTATATGTGAAGGCAATTGATGTGGGAGCCAGCCAAAGACTCCTAATCGTGCCAAGTAGCGAATGGTTAAGCTTGGAGGATAGAGAAATGGCGGCTGCATACAACATAGAATTAATAGAGGGGCTGGAGGCTGAAGAATTAAGCCAAAAAATAATCGAGAAAATAAACAATAAAATTCGCTAGAAAATATCGTTTATTTTTAGTTAAAAAAACTATTATTACTCAGAAGATAAGACTCTAGATTTGCATCATATCAAATGGAGTGGTGTATTAAAGAGTATTCTTATTCACTAAGGGCGCTTCTTGCTTTCTCAATGAAAATCAAAAAGCAAGCAATAGAAGTAAAGTCGTAGTAAATGAAACAAGAATTTTAAAATGAAGGATTCTCCTTTAACATTCCAAATTCCATGTGCCCTAATATCTCTGCCTTTGTCATTTTGCCTGAGGCTACTTTAAGTATTTCATGGTATATTCGGTTTCCCGCCTCCTCTATACTCTCTAAACCATCTATAATTGTTCCAACATTAACATCTATATTATCCAGCATTTTACTGTACGTTTGGGTATTGCCAGTTATTTTTATTACTGGCGCGATGGGATTTCCAATTGGCGTACCTAAACCTGTTGTAAAGCAAACAATCTGAGCGCCACCTGCCACCATACCCACAACCGACAGTACGTCGTCACCGGGCGTGTCCATGAAGAAGAGACCTGGCTGTTTAGGTATTTCTTCCGCGTATTTTAAAACTCCGCAAAGAGAACCAGATCCACATTTATATATAGCGCCTAATGACTTCTCCTCCAAGGTTGTTAAACCTCCTGCAATGTTACCAGGAGAAGGATTTGAGCGACATATATCTAAGCCCATAATATTAGCCTGTCTTTTTACTTTGGTAACGGTTTCTAATAGTTTCCTCCTGATCTCCTCATTCTTCGCCCTACGCATTAATATGTGCTCCGCTCCAATAATCTCGGTAGTCTCTGAAAATACGACAGTTCCACCTTTTTCCGTCAATTTATCCATGGCATACCCAAGGGCTGGATTCGAAGCTATCCCGGAAGTCCAATCAGACCCGCCACACTCCACAGCGACAATCAAATCTTTAACTTTAAAAGGTGCCCTTTGAATCAAAGAAGCCTCTTGCACAAGCTCCCTAGCAACTCTGGTTCCATACTTGATCGCTTTAAGGGTCCCCCCTTTCTCCTGAATACCGATGACTTCAACACGCTTCCCAGTCCCCCATATCTCTTCAGCAATATCCTCGTAAGGAATATTTTCGCAACCTAAAGCAATGATCAAAACAGAAGACACATTCGGGTTTTTCCCTAATCCAGTAAGGGTTCTGATGGCGATGTTGAAATCCTCACCAGCTAAACCGCACCCATAATGAACGCTAATTGGAACAGTTCCACTTACAGCCTTGCTAATACAAGAGACCACGTGGGCACAACAAACCACCGTTGGCAGTAAAAGTACATAATTCCTTACGCCAACCTTGCCATCTGGTCTCCCGTATCCATAGAAATAATCTTCATCCAAACTGTCGACCATCATCTTTATTCACAACTCCCACATCGCCCAACAATATTGTGATTATGAACATAACTTCCCTTCATAATTGGAGTGGAGGCAAACCCAATAATTTCCCCGTACTTAATAACCGGTTCTCCCTTTTTAATTTCAGATATGGCAATCTTGTGCCCACGAGGAATATTATCTAAAACTTGGATTTCCTTCAGACCACTTCTCCCCCTAACCGCAACTGTTTCGCCAGCAAACAAGTCAATCATAGCTACGGCAACATTATCTTTCTCATTAATGACAAGAACAAAATTTCTTCCCTTCCAAACAAAACCGCCCCCATTTTCAAAGATGTTTGATATCACGTCGACAATAAAAGTTTTCACCCCAGAAAGAAGGAGAAGGAATATGAAAAAGCAAAGAGCATGAGGAATGTCTAATATTTTCGCCTTCGATCTCGATTCAAATAGGATTTTTTAGACAAATATATTATACAGAACAGATTTTAAATTAATTAAAGGGGATTTCGGAAGTATAACGGCATTGGAGAAAATGTTGAGGACTGGGAAAAGCATCTTATTAATTAAAAAACTTGATGAACTTTCGTCTAAAAGATTGATGAAGCTCTTTGTATATATTCTTTCAATAGTCTTCTTTTTTGTATTTATTCTATTTCCGCCACTTGCAGGAATCATCGAAAACATCGGGTGCATAAGCAGAATAATGTATGAGCCCACTTTAATAAACAGGGCGAATCACGCCGTACTCCAGTCCTTTACTATGGCCTTTATTGTCTCAACCTTAGACCTAATAGCCGCCCTGCCTCTGGCATGGTTTATAGTTAGATCAAGAAGCAGGATCGTGCACTTCATAGATGCCCTTGTAGATGTCCCATTTCTAATGCCAACAGCAGCACTGGGCTACTCGTTGCTCCTTTTTTGGAGTAGTGAGCATGGATTCTCATCATTTTTCGGGGTTAACACGTTGGTTCCGCCAGGCTTCTTTCTAACCCTTCTGCTCCACTTTGTCTTCTCATATCCGGTGATCGTTAGGGTTATGGTTGGAGAACTGCTTAGCTATAGGGAGGTTTATGAGGTTGCTGCCAGAACTCTTGGTGCCCGACCATTAACTGCTGTCAGAACAATAACACTGCCACTACTTAAGCCGGGCATAATAGCCTCGTTTCTCCTAGCATTCGCCCGCTCCCTCTCAGAGACAGGTGCGACTGTGATGGTTGCTGGTCAATGGGAGAATGGACCAGTTTTCCTTTTCAGAGTTATGGAGATGGCTGAAACCGAGATGCCGAGCAGTGTTAAGAATGGAATGCTAGTATATGTGAGTTCAACGTTAATATTAGCGTCGATAGTGATATTCTTCTTAATAAGTTTACTAGCTCCTAAGATAAGATTCCCAACCAAACGGGTTTTCCCATTTCTTGAGGGGAAGCTAAGTTCCCCAGCCGCAGTTAGTTTTCGTGATGTTTCTTCTCTCGCGATCTTCCTGCTAATCATTATTTTCCCCTCAATCTTTGTTGCCCTCCCGATGCTTGAAGCCATTATTAGTGGAACCTTAAATTTTGCCTTATTAGGTTCCGGCTCATGGAGCGAGTATTGGCGCAGCATGCTTGTTTCCTATGTAATAGGCTCGTTAGCAACATTATTAAATATGTTTTTTGGGCTGCCAATGGCAATAATCATTGCTAGAAGAAGATTGGGAAAAGGATCCTCGGTCATAAGAGCCGTAATTAATGTTCCGATAATTGTTCCCTCAATAGCTCTCGGCATATCATTAAGGCTTTTCTGGGAAAAGTATGCCTCTCTACATGATTTCTGGGTTCTCTTATTATCACATACAACCATAACATACACTTACTTTGTTGCATCCATGGCTGCGGCAATAGAGAGTATACCCCAAGAGCTTGAGGACGTTGCTAACACACTAGGCGCTAGACCTTTCACAGTATTTCGGAGGATAATTCTTCCACTCACAAAATACTCGGTTCTTTCAGGAGCCATTCTAGTCTTTACAAGAGCTTTAGGTGAGACGGGGGCTGCTAAGGCAGTTGTAAGATCGCGGGAATTCTGGACCCTTCCGATATTACTTGTTAACTGGGTTAAGGATGAGGGTATAACAGATGCTCAGAAGGCTCTTGGCTCGGGACTTTACATGATCTCTTCATTCATAGTTCTTTTAATATTAAGGCTGGTGATGGGGAAAAGGAGAAAGTAATATATGGTCACTATAAAGCTGATCAATGTCACCAAAAGATATGGTGATATTGTTGCTATTAAAAACTTAAGCATAACGATACATGATGGAGAATACGTATGCGTGCTAGGGCCAACTGGAAGCGGAAAGACGACGCTACTTAAACTTATTGCAGGGGTGGTTAGGCCAGATAAGGGGGAAATATATATTGATGGTAGGCTCGTGAATAATATCCCACCATATGAAAGGAATATTGCCTATCTCCCTCAATACTACGCTTTATTTCCCCATCTAACAGCCCTTGAAAATGTCGCCTTTGGCCCCCTTTCAAGAGGTTTAAGTATCGAAGAAGCCTATAAAATTTCTATGCAAATGCTCGAGATGACAAGGCTTGCTTGGAGGGCGAAATCTTTTCCACACGAATTAAGCGGTGGAATGCAGCAGCGCTTAGCCCTTGCAAGGGCGCTTGCAAGCGGGGCCAGAATCCTACTTTTAGATGAGCCCCTTGGCGCGCTGGATGCTAGGCTTAGAGTTGAGCTAAGATATAATCTCAGAAAGATCGCAAAAGAAAATAATTTGACAACAATCCACGTAACACATGACCAAGAAGAAGCCATGATAGTTGCTGATAGAATGATCGTATTAAGGAATGGAGAGGTGCAGCAAGAGGGAGCCCCACTACAAGTCTATAATGAGCCCAGAAATATCTTTATTGCGCATTTCGTTGGTGAAGCAAACTTTTTTGAGGGCTTTATAGCTGATGTAGATCAATATGGTTCATGGGTTCAATTAAGAAATGGGTTTATCTTACGTACTAATGATACTAATAGGTCTGTTGGTGAGAGAGTAGTTATAATGGCGAGAGAAGAAAAAAGCAGGATTTTAAAAGCGATAAAAAAGAGAGAAGAAATAAACCTTCTTCCTGGAACAATCGAGAGCATTAGTTTTCTGGGAACCTTTATCTCCCATACAATACTGCTTGATAATGGTGATAAAGCTAACTCTAAGGTGCCAACAATAAATGCCGTTGGAAAATTTAGAGTTGGAGAAAGGGTTTATCTTCAAGTTAAGCCTGAAGACTTAAGAGTATATCCGTATCCTCCACACGGTCTTTATAGAGAGTTAGAGGTGATTTAATATTCCGTCGGTCCGCCTAGTTAATGTGACAAAAAAGTACAATGATGTAGTCGCACTTGATAACGTTAATATTCAGGTCGAGGATAAAGAATATTTATGCATAATCGGGCCAAGCGGGTGCGGCAAGACAACCCTTATAAAGTGCATCGCTGGCATTGTTGAGCCAGATGAGGGCGAAATTTACATAGGCGATAAACGCGTGAACAACCTTCCAATAGAGGACAGAAACGTTGGCTACGTTTTTCAGGAAATAGCTCTCTTTCCTCACATGAATGTTTACAATAATATTTGTTATGGACCATTTGTCAAAGGCTATAGAATCTCTAGCATTGAAACCCTTATTAAAGAGATACTTAACATGCTGGAGCTTCGTGAGAGAATTAGAGACTATCCGGAGGAGCTTAGTGGTGGGGCAAGGCAGAAAGCTGCTATTGCTAGAGCCTTGGTTTCAGGCTCTCACCTATTATTGCTTGATGAACCCCTTGGCTCCCTCGACGCTAAAGTTAGAAAGATGCTAAGATATGAGCTTAGGAGATTTATCAAAGACCTTGGCTTAACAGCAATTCATGTAACACATGACCAGGAGGAAGCCATGGCTATTGCCGATAGAATAGTTGTCATGAAAGCTGGTAGAATAGTTGAGGTTGGCACACCCTTGGATCTTTATCTTCATCCAAAAAATCTATTCACAGCATATTTTGTTGGAGAGGCAAACTTCCTTGAAGGTGAAATAATCGGTGAGGAAAACGATTACACAAAGATAAATGTTAATGGAAGTACTATTAACAGTGCATGCAGGGTTACCTTCAACTCTAAAAGGGTTGTTGCAGCCATAAGACCTGAGTTTGTTCATCTAAGCAAAAAGATCCCCTATAAAGGTGCATTAAAGGGAACGATTAAAAATAAATCCTTTCTTGGAAATTCGGTTAGATTCGAGGTTTTAACAGAGAATGATATCATGATTTCTGCAAAAACGCCTTTCTCTTTAAAGTTTCTTAACTTCGATGTTGGAGAAAGCGTAAGCATAATTCTGCCCCCAAGATTCCTTCTTCTATATCCTTATCCGGAGGAGGGGCTGGAGAAGGCGATATCCATTGAATGAAAAGGAAAAATTAAAATATTAAATTGAGGAGCCCATATATATGGAGCGGTGGTTTGAGAAAAGACGAAAAGACAAAGTTCTTGAAATATCTTACCGTCAAATGATACTGGCGCTTGACACGGTAAATGATCTAGATAGGGCGCTTAAAGCAGTTTTTGCTGGCGATAAAGAGGGAGCCAAAACTGTTATAGAGAGATTATTTTTGGTTGAGGAGGAGATAGACAGTCTTAGAAGGACAGTCTTTGAAGAATTAACTAGAGGCATTTTACCATCAAGAGATAGAGAAGATATAATGCATTTAGTCAAGCGTTTAGATCAAATGGCAGATTTCGTTAAGGATTCCGCGAGAAGCATATTAATTCTTCTAGATTATGAGATAGTAGATGAAATTTTAAGGAGTTTCCTAGACATGGTATCTAATCTCGTCAGATGTGCAGCAACACTTAAGGAGAGTTTAAGGCTACTGAGCGAGAACCCTGAAAAAGCTAGGGAAATGTCCCTTAAGGTTGAGGAAGAGGAAAATAAGGTTGATAAACATCACCTCAAGATAAAATCCCTGCTACTGAAATATGGGGACGAGATTAATCCGGCAGTATTAATAGTCTTAAAAGATTTAGCCGATCATATGGAGGATGCCGCGGACAGTTGTGCCGATGTAGGAGATTATATAAGGGTTCTAACAGTTCCAAAGTAAGCAGACAAATTATTGCTTGACTTTTTTAGCGCTACATTTAAAAGAAGGAATGAAGGATCTCTTAAGTGATATGAGTGAGGAAAATTTGGAGGAAGGGTTTCCAGAGAGAAAAGTTGTTTTAAGAAATCCAGAGAATTTCCAGCTTCAGGCTGCCTATCTCGCATATTCAGAGGCTTATGATAATGTAGACGATTCAGAAGTTAGGAAATACTTGAATCAGAATATGCTTGATCTACAACATAATAAGATAGATTACCAGACTTTTTACAGAAATATAAACCAGTATCGTCAAATAAGTGGTTCTCAATGTCAATCTAAGTCAAACATAAAATCATCAAGTAAAAGTGAGTGGCGCACCCGAGTAGAAAAGATGGAAAGAGAAAAGAGACATAGAAAGTAAAAATAACTCCATTAAATTAGTAATTCTTGAAGAGTTTTTTCCTAAAATTTTATTACCACGTTCTCTTATTTTCAAAAAGGTCGACATATATATGTTTATGGAAATATTGATGGGCAATACGCAGGATATCGGGTGGATTTTTCAGCTCATTTGGATAATTGCTCTTATAGTTATTTGGATTTACGGCCAGCGCATACAAACAGCACTTATGTTAAGAGAAATCGAGAGTTCTTTGCGCAAACTTAAGGTTATGAGGGATAGAGGGCGCCAAATGGCTATCTCAGCAATAAATGAAATGGGTAAACCGGTAGAGGATCTAGAGGCTAGAATAGATCGTCTACTTGAACATGTAGATATTGAACCAGTAACTCTAGATCCAACTGGCGTGATTAGAAGACTGGAGCACATAATAGATGTCCGAGAATTTAGGCTCAAAGATGAAGTCAAACGAATAGTGCCGAACGCTGATGAAACACAAATAAATAACTTGACAAATGTTTTAGAGGCTGCTCTGGCGTTAAACCAAATCTACAAGATAGTAAGGCATTATTATCTAATGGGGAAGAGGACCCTAAGCTTCTATATAATTTTGCAAATTCAGATGCTTTTGCCATTAATAATGAGGGAGTCAGAGGCCTTCATCAGAGCTTTAAGGGCGTTTACACTTGGTCAACCTGTAGGGGATGGGGCGGGAGCTTTAGTGGCTGCAAGGTTAATGCATGGCAAGGCGAAGAGAATTGTAACGTCGAATACTGTTGTGAGCGAGGTAGATATTGAGGGTAGGAGGGCTTACGTGGTAAAGGCTAAAGGTCCGGGCGGGAATGTTGGCAAACCAGGTGAGGCAATAAAGCAGTTACTGGAGGAAAATGAGGGAAATGTTGCGCTTATAATTATAGTCGATGCTGCACAGAAGCTTGAAGGGGAGAAGACGGGCGAAGTCATTGAGGGTGTCGGCGTGGCTATAGGTGGACCAGGAGTCGATAAGTATAAAGTTGAGGAAATCGCCGCTAAATATAAGGTTCCATTCTATGCGATATTGATTAAAGAAGGAATTGAAGATGTAATATCAACTATGAGAAAAGAGATAGTTGACGGTGTTGAGGAGACTATAGGAAGAATAAAGAGGATTATCCGCGAGAATACTAAAGAGGGAGATACTGTTATAATTGCTGGTGTAGGCAATACTATTGGAATATCCCAGTGATAGAGGATGGAGGGATACTTGATGGATAAGGAGGGCAAAATTAGTAAAGCGTCTATCCTTCTCATGATCGTTGTTTTAATTATGCTAATAATAGCTTTAGCAGAGATCTTTTCAATAATAGGAGAATACATGGCTCATAGGGCATTTAACCCTGTAAGTATAGCCCTAAGTTTAGGAACAATATTACTATCAGTTTATCTTCTCTTTCAAATCATCAAAAAACCTAAAGACCATTTCTTTGAAGCCCAAAGAATAACAACCATGGTGAGATGCACGAGCTGCGATTATGTAACCGCAAGAGAATTTGAAAAAGGAGATTATGTTTTAAAAGAGACTGGCACATGCCCGAAATGTGGTGGCAATCTTATAATATACTCGATATTTAGGGAGGTTAGAGATGAAGAATGAGGCTCCGAGTAACATAGCGATTGCTAAAGATAACATGTCTATGCGGTAAGTACTATGATATCTTTTTCACCTACATAAATTGTATGTTCGGCTTGAGCAACCGGTTTCCTACTTACCTCGATGAAAACTGGATAGGCCATTAAACACTTAGAAGATAAAAGCTCTAGGAACGCTCTTCTATAAGATTCATTATACCCACAAATTTTGTCCAACCACCTCTCAGCAAAGGGCAGAGTCTTAAAATTATCCTCAATTATCCTAAGGAGATTCTTCGCTTCGACATTTTTTAGAGAACATTTCGTTTTTATAAGTCTAAAAATATATTTCTCGGCTCCGTCTTCGACTTTTCCGGCAGCGCTCTTAAATGTGACGAATGGCTCTATCGCATATACTCTCCCAGGACGTATACGTTCAATAGATAAGTGTGATACGTTTGGTATTGATTTTCCAGCGTGAACTTGATAGCGGCCAATCTCGTGACCACATAAGTTATATACTGGCTTAAACCCATACCGCTCAATTACCTCCTGTATCTCAGAACTAATTTTGGAAATCAATATGCCTGGCCGCGTAACTTTTATAGCTGTCTCAAGAGCTCTCTCAGCGGCATGAATCATATTCTCATACTCTGGGTTGAAGCATATCGTTGTAGCCGTGTCAGCAATATATCCATTTATGTGGACCCCTATGTCAATCTTAACTATTGAGCCCTCCGGCACAACGATCGTGCTATTGGGCGGGGAAGTATAATGGGCGGCAATCTCATTTACTGATACGTTACATGGAAAGGCAGGATTTCCGCCCATCTCCCTAATCATGTTCTCAGCAATCTCACAAATATCGATGAGCGGCATTCCTTCCCTAACAATCTCCCTCATTTTTTCTCTAACTTTAGCAGCTATTCTACCCGCGCGAATATAGTTCTCAAGGACATCATCAGACAACAAACCATGTGTAAAGAAGCTTATTAGAATTCCCTCCTTCAGTCATCAGATTGCCTTAAACTTTTATATTTTCTTTCCTTGATATAGAGATTATAATGTTAAAATAAGCCTTTAGACATATAATTTGCTTCTTAGGCGGGGCATATGGGTTACCCAATCGTTTTAACCGCCGATAGAACACTGATGAGCGAGTATGGCGGGGCAATATTTTTAGGGTTTAGCGCATGTGTTCCGAGGGGTCTAATACCTGATAATATTTACTTTAGAATATTCTGTCCGCCCGTCGAAGCAAATCCTGATGGCTCAGCTGTCGTCGCACCATATGGAACTAGAAAGATCGAGGCAGCTTTGCTAGATTATGGATTCAGAAGAGAGGATGTTGTTGTCGCTCATCCAGAACATTTAGATAAGGTTGTTGGACCGGAGACAAAGGTTCTTGGAATAACTGAGAATGATCCATTGGGTATTGGACCAGCGACAACAACCTTTACAGAAATCTTTGGCGGAGAAGCCTATATGAGCGTCAAGTTCCGTGAGATCCTTGACCACCACACTATTAAGAGGTTTAAGCCAAAAATAATTGTTGGCGGGGCTGGGGCATGGCAACTTGAAGACGAAAGTGTTAGAAAAGAACTCGGAATAGATACCGTTGTTATTGGCGAGGGCGAAAAAGTTGTCGGCCCACTCTTCGAAAAAGCGATTCATGGTGGAAATCTGCCCGGCGTCGTTTATGGGGATGTCGTTGAGACCGAAGAGATCCCAATCATTAGGGGCGCGACTATAGACGGCATAATCGAGGTTGCTAGAGGATGTGGACGTGGGTGCAACTTTTGTGTTCCAACTCTTCAGCGCTTTCGATGCAGACCAATTGAACATATCTTAAAGGAGGTTGAGATTAACATTAAGGCTGGTAGGCAACCTCTTCTTCACGCAGAGGATATATTAAGGTATAAGGCTAAGGGCTTAGAAATCAATAGAGAAGCAGTCATTAACCTCTTCAAAAGCGTTAAAGAATATCCTGGTGTTGAGAGAGTCGGGATAAGCCATTTCGCTTTAGCATCTGTTACAAGCGCCCCTGATTTAATTGAGGAAATATCTAATACATTGAATCTTAGCAGTAGGCGCTGGCTTAGCGGACAGACAGGAATTGAGACTGGCAGTCCAAGGCTTGTGGAACTACATATGAAGGGAAAGTGTAAACCATTTGCGCCAAGCGATTGGCCAGACGTGGTTATTAGAGCCTTTGAGATTTTAAATGAGAACAATTGGGTTCCATGCGGGACAGTTATTCTGGGTCTCCCTGGGGAGGAAGAAAAAGATACTGAGCAAACAATCTCTTTAATAGAGAAGCTACGTCCCTTTACGAGCATAATTGTTCCATTATTCTTTGTATCAGTTGGCGGTCTAAAAGAAAGATCAAAGTCATTTAAAATAGAGGATGTGACGCCTAGGCATGCGGAGCTGCTGTTTAAGTGTTGGAAGCATAACTTCATGTGGATGAACACGATCTTTGAGGAGTGGAGCGAAATGAGCATAAAAAGCAGGGTGATTAGGAGCGGACTAAAAATGATTATATCCTATGGAATCAAGCAAGCTTTAAAGTATATAGATATATGCGAGAAAGAGTACAATTGTGACATAAAAGCGATGATAAGGGACTATAAAAGCGGGCAACAAAAGATAAAAACGCCGTTAATTGCAAGGGTGTTTAAGGGTTTCCTCAAATAGCTGCCACTTATCTTTAAATTTTAAGGGAATATATTTTTTAACAGTTTTCCATTGATTACGGTTGGGTTAAAATGAAGAGAATTGGTGTTGTAACTGCTGGTGGAGATGCTCCAGGAATGAATGCCGCTATACGAGCTGTTGTCCGCTCCGCCCTATATCATGGATTAGAAGTAATAGGTATTGAAAGGGGTTATGCAGGTCTACTCGAAGGCAGATATCGTGTATTGGATAGACGTTCGGTCGGCGGAATAGTAAGTTTAGGTGGAACAGTACTTAGGTCTGTCCGCTGTGAGGAGATGAAGACCGATGAAGGTATACAGAGGGCTGCAGAATTCCTGAAAAGCATTGGAATTGAAGGCTTAGTGGCCATTGGAGGGGATGGAACATTTAGGGGCGCTAGCAGACTTTATAGGGCCAGCGGAATACCTATGATTGGAATACCAGCGACTATTGATAATGATGTTGCAGGAACAGACACGACAATAGGCTTTGACACTGCAGTAAATACAGCGGTAAGCGCAATAGACAAGATAAGGGATACAGCGACATCTCATGAAAGAACATTCGTGATCGAGGTTATGGGCAGGCGAAGGGGCTTCATAGCATTAGAAGTTGGCTTAGCGGGCGGAGCGGAAGTCGTCTTAATACCCGAAATTAAAGTGGATTTAGATAAGGTCTGCGAGATAATCGTAGAGGATAGAAAGGCAGGAAAGATTTCATCTATAGTTGTTATGGCTGAGGGCGCTGGAGATAGCCGGCAAGTGGCAAACCACATTGCTAGTAAGACTGGACAGGAGGTGAGACTAACCGTCCTAGGACACGTTCAGAGAGGTGGCCCCCCAACAACAAAAAGCCGCGTGCTTGCCTGTGAGTTCGGATATAAGGCAGTTGAACTACTACTTACGGGAGAGACAAAAAAGATGGTCGGCATAAGGGGCAGCGAAATAACCTCAGTCGACCTAGACTATTCCTGGATGGTTGAGAAGGAATTAGATTTAAGCCGATATAAGCTCATAGAAATACTGAAGTAAACCTTATGTTATAAAGTTTGTTAACCCGGCTTCTTTTGCTAATTCTACTGCACGCTCCATCTCCTTTGCATTTAATCTCCTACGGAGCTCTGGTATTTCGTGGGCTCTCCACTCGGGCCTATACTGAAACATAACATTTGTTCTAGTGTTCCTGCCAAGGTTGTCGGCAATCCACCTAAGAATATATCCTGTGCAGCACTCAAGATGATCTGGCAAAACAAGGACACGTATAATTAATTCACCATACCTCTTTCCATAAAGGTGATTTCTGGTACACACTTCCCAATAATTTGGTGCATCGGAGATTCTTTTTGCGCAATCAAATGGCCCATACTTAAAGTCTAATAAATAAACGTCTACGAAGCCCGCCAATAGTTTAGCCGTCTCCTCGCTGTAATACGAATTTGAATTCCATACGACTGGAACGTTCAGGCTCACATGCTTAAAGGTTTCAAGCCACTGTTCAAGCCACGGAGTGGGCTCGCCGCCTACTAGGTTAGCATTCCTACAACCGTTCTTACGTAGGCGTTCAACGGCCTGAGCTAGACGTTTAGGCGTATAAATTTCACCAATTTCAAACCACTGGGATATAGTCCAATTCTGACAATGGAGACACCGAATAGTGCAGCCCATAGTGAATATCGTTCCTGAAGGAACGAGCTCCGGCTCCTCGCCAATATGCTCAAATATAGAAGAGACTGTTATCTGCGTCCCACATCTACAATAGCCCAAATCGCCTTTCAAGCGGTTTACACCACACCGCCTACTGCAGAGGTGACAGTACTCTAAGATCTTATTGGCGATAGCTATCTTGAGATCTAAGTATGATTTCTCCTGCATTCTCAAATCTCCTAGACTTCTCTTTCCAGAATCTATTTCCTTTTGAACCTTATAGAATTCCTCGGTTAACCTATCATGCTCAGCCCACAAGTCCTTAGGCGAGTAATCCTCCCTAAACTCTGCAGGGATCCTTTTAGCAATCATAAAGTTAGCTGGCTTCTCATCACTCATAACGGCAAAATATCTCGCCAAGCTATCTCTAGCCCTCTTATTATAGAGGACTTCTAGAGCATCTCTCCTAAAAACGTACCACATTTTTTTCTCCTAAGAAAAGGAGGTTTTAGGATTTATTAAAGATTCTGGCATGCTTATATTATTGATCTATGAAGAATACTTTTAGAGAGATTCTGGAGGCTTATTTTATTGTTTAAGTTTCCTGAGAGATTGATTTGGCTGTTCTCACTAATCTTGGTTATATTCATTGCAACATACATTATGGTGACATACATGATTGCCCCCACCGCTCCAACAGGGCGCCCAGCTATTACAGATACACAAGTAACACCTAGTGAGAAAATTCTCTTACCATTACCTAGAAAGATCAGCAAATTAACTGTTGAAGAGGCAATACTTTCAAGGAGAAGTATTAGAGACTATACTACTGATGAGCCTATAAACCTAAGCGATCTAGCAATGATATTGTGGGCTGCCTACGGTATAACTGAGCCAAGATCAGGCTTTAGAGCAGCTCCTAGTGCAGGCGCAACATACCCATTGGAAATATATGTTGCGATAGGTAAAGGGGGAGTGAGAACCAAGGAAGAATTTCTTAATGAGGGAGTTTACAAGTATGAGCCACAGAGCCACTCTTTATTATTAGTTAAGAGAGGCGATTATCGAAGTGATCTCATGGAAGCTGCTTTAGGTCAGAGCTGGGTTAGGGATGCACCAGTAAACATCGTTATCTGCGCAGTTTTTGAGAGGACTACGTGGAGGTATGGTGAAAGGGGTAAAGCTAGGTATGTTCCAATGGAGACTGGGCATGCAGGGCAGAATATATACCTCATGGCTACAGCCCTCAATTATGGCACAGTAGTTGTCGGAGCCTTTTATGATGATCTAGTGGCGAAGGCTATCAGCGCTAAGCCTGAGGAAGAACCGTTATATATAATCCCAATCGGAGTCCCAGAAAGCCCACCCAAAACATCTTTTGAAGATATTTGGGAATACATCATCTCTAGGAGGTAAAGGGTATGGTTAAAAGATCTACATTGATGAAATTGTCTTTATTAATGGTTGAGTTCACTTCCATACCCTTAGTAGTACTAGCTTCAGTATATCTACTCACCGGGTATCAAATGCTGGTCCCAGATTTGAGAATCCTCCCCGAGCCCATGAGGATTCATGTTGACAGGTTTCTAAGAGTTCTTGCAATATTTCTAGCATATATACATGCGCTGGGCGGCATAATAATCATGGCTGAAAGGCGCTTAAGAAGAGAACTCCAGAGAAAAATTGCTGAGATATCAGCAATAATAGTACTAACCACGTTACTAATAATTTCTTTAATTACCGAGACTGTAATGCTAGATGTGGGTTATCGGTGGAGATGCTGAGCATAATTCGTTGATGAAAAATTCGCCGTTCTTAGAATAATGGAAGTTATATTATTGGATATGGGAATGACAGCCCAGTTTTATGGAATCTTCCTTTTATGGCTATTTGTTTTCCACATTTTGGGCAGCGCATATCAGCCGTTAAATTCCATTTAACAATATCGAAGCCGAATCTCTTTATTACGAGCTCTTGGCAGCCTGGGCAGTAGGTATTCTCATATCTGTGACCTGGAACATTACCTAGATAGACATAGTTTAATCCAGCTTCTTTGGCAGCTTCATAGGCTTTTTCGAGAGTCCTTATCTCCGTTGATGGGATATCAGTCATTTTATAATCAGGGTGAAAACGCAGTAAATGGAATGGTGTATCTTCGCCAAGATTATTTTTAATCCATACGGCAAGATCCTTTATCCTTTCAAGAGAATCTCCAACTCTCGGTATAACAAGGTTCGTTATCTCAATATGTATGCTGTGTTTCCTCATTTCTTTTAGGGATTCAAAGATCGGCTCAACCGAGGGAACCAGAGAATACTTCTTATAGAAATCTGGGTCTCCACCACCTTTAAAGTCGACCGTTACGGCATTCAAGTATGGCGCGATCTTCTCAATAGCTTCCGGGGATATATAACCGTTTGTAACAAAGGTATTAAATAGACCGTGCTTATGGGCCAGCACGGCTGTATCATATGCATATTCAAAGAAAATAGTTGGCTCGGTATATGTATAGCTTATGCCGTGACAGCCATGCTCTATTGATGCACTAACAACCTCCTCTGGTGGGAAATCTCTGCCAATTATATCCTTTTCTTGGCTTATAGACCAATTGTCGCAGAATTGACACCTGAAATTGCATCCCACAGTAGCTATGGACATCACTAGCGCGCCTGGATGGAAGTGTGAGAGAGGTTTTTTGCCAATTGGATCTACATTTGCGGCACATGCTTTAGCATAGTTAAGTGAATATAGTATTCCTCCCTCATTCTTCCTAACACCACAGAAGCCAAAGCCTCCATCAGGCATTACACATCTTCGGGCGCAAAGATCACATCTAACCTTATTATCCCCAATTTTTTCATAGAGCATAGCTTCGCGTTTAACCATTAAAAATCAGCCTCAAAGATTAGATGACGCTAATCTTTTATTCCCTCCAGTAGACTCATAACATTCCAGAGCTTCACTCTAGTGTAAGGCGGCATATTTGGGTCCTGTAGAATCTCGTCTATAACGGATATCGCATTTGAGGCTCTGACCGCAAGAGTATATTGTGTTGATTGGAGAACATCCATAGCTTCTTTAGCGGTTCTCCTAATATTTCTTGGGGTAGACGTGTCCTCTGAGACTTGGCCGAGTATAGCCAAAGCTTGCTTAATCTTTTCCTCATACTCTTGAAGCTTTTTCTTACTCACCATATTCGATCCCCACCTTAATCAACATAGAATTATCTTTCTAGGATAGAATTAGTTAAGGTTCCTTTATTACGCTTTACGCTTTATTTCTTGAGTTCTCGTGAAATGGTTATGCTAGGAGGATTGCGCCGCTTGGCTTATATTTCCTCTTGATCTCGTATCCAGTCAGATCTGCCAGTTGACTCGCAAATTTTTCTACATCCTCCATGCATGGCATAGCTTCTCTTGGAAGTCTCTCACGACTCTGACCGACCCACTCATATGCTTTAACCTCAATAAAGTCGGGCTTAGATTTTCCAACAATTCTAGCGTATCCATCAACATTCATAGTGTTAAAGCCCTTGATTACCGTAAACCTTAAAACTCTACGTGTAGTTAGACTTGGGAGAATTTCTATGGTTCTGTTTAATCGCTCCCACGCATCTTTAATGAGTGGCTTGGCAAGCCTTATATATGTATTTTTGTCTGGCGCCAGAACACTAACGTATAGCTGAAATGGCATCTTACTCATCCTCTCTAGAGCCTCTGGCATAGTACCATTTGTGACAAGAAATGTTATCATTCCTCTTTTACCAGCCTCCTCGACAAGCTCAGATATCCATGGGTATAATGTTGGCTCGCCAGTTAAGCTCATCGTCATCATTGTTGGCTTTAGAGCCTCCTCAAACCTTCTCTTATCAACTTTTACATTTCCTTTCCAACCGGAGAGCAGCTCTTTTCTTTCCCTAATCATATCTTCCATTATGTCGGCTGGCTCATCGAACCTCTTAAGATCTAAGGGGAACTCTCTCCAAACAAGCCCATCCCTATCGCCAGAATGCACTCTCCAGCAGTGGAGGCAGTGGCAGTTACATCCAATGTACGGTGTCATCTGCATACACCTATGGCTCTGGACTGGAGGATACCACAACTCCTTATAACAGACCCTTCCAGACCTCAGGCTCTCCTTAGTCCAATAACACACTTTAACGGCGCTGTGAAGGTGTCTACCAACTAACCTGTAACCCTGCCTATGATACATCCTAATAATCTCTGGCCTAAGTGGCTGAAGAAGCTCTCTTTCCATTAAGATACCACTAGATAATAATATTTCATAACGCGAAATATACGGTTTCCTTTAACTCGCATCATCCACCTTATCTATAAGCTTAGTTTCAAGCTCCATGAGTCTATTATCAATGTTCTCTATAAGATTACTTATAACTTCATTAGCCTTTTTCAGATACTTTCTAAGATCCTTTAGGAACTCGATTCTATCCTTTTGAGATATCTCATCACTTGACAACAGTATTTTTACTGCACGGGGAAGAAGACCGGAAGTTAAATAGAGACCTTCTATAGGTTGTATCGGGGTGATCTGGTTAAACAACCATCTCCTAATTGTCGAGGCTAAGTTAAAGTGTCCCTCCACAACATCCCTAAAAGTCTCCTTGCCCTTTTCAGTTATCTCATAAACCTTTATTCTTCTCTTTCCCCCGCACCATTCCCCCTTAATAAACCCATTCTCCTCAAGGTCTCTTAAAGCCGGATAGAGGGAGCCAGCAGCTGGGGAGATTAATCCCAGCGTGTTCTCCCTAACTTTTTTAAGTATTTCATAGCCATGTGCGGGACCTTTTAGAAGCGTATATAAGATAGCTAATTTTAGGTAACCTCTTTTAAGCTGCTCCCTCATGGATTCTGTAACTTGATCTTTCATTATGCTCAAGCAAATTTTTATATAAGTCAATGCCTTAAATATTTCGGTTTCATATATATCGATTTCCAATATATTCATTTAGGCGATGATAAAATGACCGCTTCCCGGAAGGTGCTAATTGAGTTAGTAAATGTAAGTAAGGAGTATAAAGTTGGAGAGATCCGCACAACTGCACTTAAGGAAGTCTCATTTAGAATATGTGAAGGTGACTTAGTTGCCATAATGGGTCCTTCAGGCTCCGGTAAAACAACTTTACTTAACATGGTTGGTCTTCTGGATAAACCAACGCATGGAAAAATCTTCTTTGAGGGCAGAGACGTGTCGAGACTAAGTGATAAAGAGCTTGCTTACCTTAGAAACTCGAAACTCGGCTTCGTCTTCCAAACATTCAACCTGGTTAACAGATTAACCGTCTTCGAGAATATTGAGATGCCCTTGATACCGAAAGGGGTTCCGCGGAGCATTAGAGCCGAGATGGTTAAAGAGGCTCTACTCAAGGTTGGAGGGGAGCTTGAGTGGCTAAAGAAGAAACCTAATCAGCTCTCTGGTGGCCAGCAACAGAGGGTTGCGATCGCTAGAGCCATCGTTGGTAGACCTCTAATAATTCTCGCGGATGAGCCCACTGGAAACTTAGATAGGGCATCGGCTAAAATTGTTATTGAGACATTCTTAAAACTGAATAAGGAGGGTCACTCAATAGTAGTTGTGACTCATGATCCGGAGGTCGCGAACTGCATGGAAAAGATATATGTTATCAGAGATGGAACAATAATTGGTCAATACGGCGCTAACCCAAAGGAAGCCCTCCTAAGCAAAATAACAAGGACATAGGTGTTGGAGGATGAGCATAAAAAAGATATTTATTTTCGCGATGATTACGCTTCTTTTAACAGAGCACTTGTTAATTTTCTACTCTGCATATTGTCTTCCAAGTCTGGGCGAAATGCCATTAAAGTTTATTGAGGCTTATCTCAGCCCAGCATCCTATCCGGGCTCAGCTAACACGAACCTATATGTCGTATTAGAAAATTCCAAGGAATCTAATATAACATCTGCAAGCTTTAGGATAGAACTCCCGGAGGGCTTCATTATAAATGATCCTAGGACGAGTGTCGGCATTGTTGGTGCTGGTGAGAGGTTCACCGTACGTTTCTCCGGCATATTAGTGCCTCAGGACACTCCAATCGGAACATATAGCGCTATTATTTACGCAGATTTCTCGACGAGGGCTGGAGGAGAAATACAATATGAGTCCACGATTATTTATATCCAGTTTGAGGTCACCGAGACCCCAAGGGAGGATCCAATAATAGTCTCATCGGTCTCGGTGCTTTATCAAGGCTCGCCCGCCCCACTACTCCCTTCAGCAAAAGGCGCGATAATAAGGATAACCTTAGCCAACAGGCTTCCAGAAGCCATAGGCAGCATAATTGTTGATCCAAGTTTCCCAAGCGGCTTTGAGATTAGATCCATTTCTGGAACGCACGTTAACGGGATGCCTCCAGGCGGCTCCTGCCTCATAGACGTAACAATTGATGTGGATAAGGAATTTACCCCGGGCCGCGTGAGTATCCCTCTTAAAGTATCTTTTGTTAGAATTATTTCGGGTTCATCATTTATCGGTGAGCAGAACATAGAGGCTAGCGTAGTCGTCGAGAGCCCACACACTTACTTACCTGAGCTATCGCTTATCTCGGCTTACTGGGGCTCACCAACACCATCTCCAATATACGCTGGATCACGCTACGCCCCGCTAACTCTACGCTTCATAAACAATGGACGATACGATATTGTTGGCGGGATTGTTGAGGCTTCCTCAAAATATCTTAGGTCAATAAAGGGATCTGAGGCTTTGGCTACTAGGCTCGTTCCAGGCTCATACTCTGATGTGACGTTTTATTTCGATGTTAACGAAAACGTTAGCGAGATCCCACTTAATGTTCGGGCAAAGTATATTTTCAATGAATTTGGAACGCACATAGAAGTTATTAGGGATTTTGTTCTTAACCTGCCAATCGAAAAGTATCCGGCAGCAACTAGCTATCTTGAACTTCTTGGGCATGGCTGGCAGAACAATTATAATGTTTTCCCACGAACAGAGAACGCCACATTTCAAGTTGTGATAGCAAATAGGGCACCATTCTCGATAAGCGGAATAACGCTTTACCTCAACCTCCCGGAGAACATGTCCTCGAGGGGAGAGGGCACCGCGAAGGCTTATGTGGATGGACCCGTTAGGAGCCTGAGCACCTTCACGGCATCCTTCACGGTAACAGTTGGGGATGTTAAGCCGGGTGAGTATAAGGCTGAGTTAATAGTAGACTTTATATTGCAGTCCGGTGGTCCCGGAGTCAGATGTAATGAAAAATTCAGCCTAGATATAAACGTTAATGATGATAGCCAAGCAGTAGAATTTATTAGTGCTGGCTGGTATGAGGGTTCCGTCGGCCCAAATACTTATGGCGCCCATCTCTTCATTTTCGTAAGAAATAACTTCGTTGATAGTATGAGGGGCGCGGTTCTCGAAATAAATCTCCCTAGGGGGATGGTTAACGCCGCCGATAACTCGACAATCGCGAAGTCCTCCCCCTCAACCATAAGTCCCCTTTCAGCCTTACCTCAATTGCAGGCTCAGGAGCTGGGCGCGCTCATAGGAGAGTACTTGAGATCTTATCAAGCGACCCAAGTAGCTCAGACGCAAACTTTCAGCCGAGGGGATATACTAACCTTCTCGGTTTACCTCAACATACTAGATGTTAGCCTAGGAGTTCATACCCTTATGGGGAATCTCTCTTATATTGATCAGTGGGGTACAAAGAGGTTGGTTGGACTGATGATTCCGGTAGCAATATTGGGCAGAACTGGATACGTGGACATTAGGCTGAGTGGTAGCATAAGTGTTAGGAAACGATTTACAAACACGACTCTAACAATAGAGAATAATGAGACGTCACCTTTATATGATGTTTACTTAATTGTTTCGCCATACCAAGAGATGCCCCTCTTAATAGCCTCTCCCTCCGTCATGCATATAGAGAAGATTGATGCTGGAGAGAAAGTTAATGTTCTATTAACGTTGGCTTATAATCCATTTGGTTTTATGACGCAAACTGGTGGAGCAACCATGATAACTTATGGGCCGGTTCCATTACTCATATCAATCGTTTACAAGGATGCCAGCGGGACTATTAAAAGATTCAATAATACAGTAACGGTTATTGTTGAACCATTTATAGATCTTCTCATAAGGGACATCAGTGCCATTGGTAAACAATCCTCAACAACCATAAGCGGCGTTATTGTTAATCTTGGTTCAGCAACAGCCTACAGAGTGAGGGCTATCTTCAACATTGGAAACGCTAGTGCATGGACCTTGATAGGGGATATTGCGTCAGCTGATGAAATGGCATTCAGAATAGAGGTATCTGAAAAAGAGGAGATCGGAACCCTAACAATAGAATATTATGACGCTTTTAACCAACAATTCTCAAAGGAAATGGCTGTTAAAGTTGAGATGCAGCCTGAAACTCCAATAGTGCCACCCCAAGAGAGAGGTCTGGGAGTTGAGACGTGGATTGTGGTTGGGGCAGTTATAGTATTCCTAGCCATAGCATTTGTTCTCATCTACAGGGTTTTAAGAGCCCGCTCAGTAAATAAGGTAGAGCCGGAGTGAATGCAATGGCGCTTTACACGCTTCTCATAGACTTCGTTAAGCTTGCGGTTAGGGCCCTAAGCGAGAGAAAAACTAGGGCTGCACTCACAATAATTGGTATATCCATAGGCCCTTTAGTCCTAGTTATGATGAGCTCTGTTGTCCGTAGCTACTCTGACTATATTGTAGAGAGAATAACATCTCTAGGGCAGAATGCAATAGCCATCTTCCCCCGGGAAAATTATAGATTAAATGAAGAAGACCTTAACTTCATAAGATCTATGCCGGAGGCGATGAGAGCTGAGCCATTCTATTCTACACAGGCCCTACTTAAGAGAGGCTCAGACGAAGTTAGAGTTTCGGTCTTCGCCATAGACTACAATTTGCTCTTTGAAGCTATTGGAAGCCTAAAAATAATGGAAGGTACCGTTCCATCTGGAACACTTAACGCTATAGTTGGCAAGAAAGTTGCTTTTAGGGGCTCTGGAGAACAATACTTCATGCTTGGCGATATTATAACATTAGTGGTTCCAAAAATCGAAGGTGACACTATAGTTGGAAAAAGAAGCGTGAACGTTAAGATCGGCGCTATTCTCGAAGAATATGGCGGCGCCTTAATAATTGACCCAGATTCAACAGTGTTCCTCAGTCCAGAAGCTGGCAGGAAGATTCTGGGGATGAGGGACTGGTCTGGGATATTTTTGCTTACGCGTGATCCATCAATGGTTAAGGGCGTTGTTTCAGCTTTGAGAGAAAAGTACGAGGATAGGCTGCAGGTTATAGCATTCAGCGCAATAGCCGATGCGATTTCAAGCGTCACAAGAGCAATAGATTTCATAAACTTCTCAACATCACTCTCAGCATTTGCCGTCGCAGTGGCAGGAGTTGCGGCGACCATGATAACATCCGTCATGGAGAGAACCCGTGAAATAGGTGTAATGAAGGCTATAGGATATACAAGTAACCAGATTTTACTATTAATTCTTCTGGAATCAATATTAATGAGCTTAGTTGGCGGCTCAATAGGAATACTGCTCGGGGTTATTGGAGCCCACTTTCTATCCCTTAGAGGTCTAACTATAGGAGGACTTGGACTAACCCTCATGCTAAGCCCAAAAATAACACCCGACCTAATAACGCAAACACTCCTGCTCACAATATCCGTAGGATTAGCCGGAGGGATCCTACCAGCATATAAAGCTTCAAAAGTACCGCCAGCAGTAGCCCTAAGATATGAATAAGAACGAATGATAAAATTTATGTTTTCTGGAACCAAATACTTTGCTGGTGAGCGGGGTTGAGAGTCTCAATTGGATCAGATGATTTATATCCAGTGGCGGTAACCCTCTACGAAGAACTAAAAAGGAGGGGGTTTGAAGTTAAGGCTTATGGCGCCCTAGTTACTGGCAAGATTGAGCCTTGGCCCGACGTAGCCTTCTCGGTGGCAAATGATGTCGCTAAGGGAAGATCCGACTTCGGAATAGTAATATGCTATACGGGAACTGGCGTCTCCATAGCAGCAAATAAAGTTAAGGGTGTTAGAGCAGCCTTGTGCTTCGACGCGGAGACCGCGAAAGGTGCTAGGTTATGGAATGACGCTAACGTTCTAGCCATAAGCGGTAGACTAACAACCCCGCAAGTTGGAAAGGAGATACTTGGGGCATGGCTCTCCGTGAAAAGCCCAGACCCAAATGAGATTAACAATATAAAGAAGATTATGATGTGAGAGGTAAATAGGATTTCAGAGTGGTGCTAATATGATGACACGCTTCACGGAGCTAACAGAATACGATCTAATAAGGTATGATAGGCAGATCCGCATAAATGGGTTCGGCGTGGAGGGCCAAAGAAGATTAAAAAAGGCGACTATTTTAGTGGCTGGAGCTGGCGGATTGGGCTTTCCAATATCAGTCTACTTGGCTGCGGCTGGAATCGGAACAATTAGGATAATTGATGCAGACATTGTGGAGCTAGATAACCTAAATCGCCAGCTCTTACATTGGGACAAAGACATTGGAAGAAGGAAAGTTGATTCAGCACGTGAAAAGCTTCGGCAAATAAACCCAACAATAAATGTTGAGGTATATGATGAAAAAATAACCGACGAGAATGCTCTAACCCTAATTGATGGCGCAGATGCCGTCGTTGACGCCCTCGATAACTATGAGACGAGACTTGCCCTTAATAAAGCTTGTATAGAGAAGAAGATACCGTTCTTCCATGGAGCAGTCCACGGCTTCGTGGGGCAGGCGACAACAATAATACCAGGAGAAACCGCATGCCTAAGATGTATAATACCAACACCACCACCAAAACACGATATCTTCCCAATCTTAGGTCCTATAGCTGGGACAATAGGCTCGATCCAAGCAACCGAAACAATAAAATATTTAGTTGGGGTGGGAGACCTATTAAAGAACAAGCTTTTATTTTATGATGGACTCTACATGGATTTCAGTATAATAGAAATCAAGAGGAATCTCAAATGTCCAGACTGCGGTAAACTCTATTTATAACATAGTTATCTTAGATTAAGAAGTTTTTTAAGAGAGGATTGTAGGCGTCCCTAAACACTTTAAGGTCCAGCGAAGCCACATTTTGGACATTTATACTGACGTCTAAATTGTCGGCATTTTGAGCAGCGCCATATTATTATGTCACCACAGTTTGGGCATGAAAATGAAACAGCATTTGCCCCGGGGGGAATTATCCTATTGCATGACGTACATACTGGCATTGAAGATCTTCTGCTCAATCCAGTCTACACCTCAAACCGTTAATCCATAAATTATGAAATACTCATTTATATATTTTGGTTGTCTCTCCAATCATGCTATAAAAAACTCTAAAAATTATAGGTAAAAGCCTTAAAATCCTCCACTTTAAGGCTTTTATTAGCGTTGTCGCTTGATAATCAATATCCCATTCTCCCGCCACAATATTCTTGTGGATTTCTTCTTTAATGGCAATCGAGAAGATCTTATCCAAGTTTTTATCAGAAAGATTATTAAGGATTTTTCTAATTAAAAGTGCAGTTTTTATCTCTTTTCCTATTTTTGATTTCCATTCATTCTCATATGTCTTGAGGAATTCTCTTTCAATTTTGTCATTCTTAATAGCCATTGAAGCAACCGTCCCAGCTATTTTTGCGCACACTCCGCCGAATATAACTCCGCCCCCGCTTATCGGCTTGGTATGTCCAGCTGAGTCACCAACAATTAGTAAGCCATCCCAATAAGTCCGATCGATTGGACCGCACGTAATAACCAATCCAGAATAATATTTGAGATATTCTAATTTATCCTGTGAAGATTTAGTAAACCGCTTCTTTATAAATTTAAGCAGTTTATCTCTCACGTCTGAAGTATTACATGCAAGCCCGACCCTTGCAACCTCATCATCTAGTGGGATCACCCAGGCGAAAAAGTTTGGAGCGATAGTTCTACCAAAGTATATTTCAACATAGTCTGGGTTTAAGTTAGACACCAAGAGATCAGCTTGAATTCCCTTTAAGAGCCTTTTAGTGTCATGTGTTTTTATTCCAACCATGCGCGGTATTTTTGGCATAGCACCCTCGGCGTCTATCAACAGTTTTGCTCCCACAACATTTCCGCCACTAACCTCTAAAAACCATTTATTTCTATCTCTTCTGGCTCGGTTAACCTTAGATTTTAACTTTATAAGCGAACCATTTTTATAGGCTTGTTCAGCTAGGAAAAGGTCAAAGAGACGACGATCAACAACGCATGCTATTGGTTTTTCCCACTCAACCGTGAATGAAATATTCGATGGCGAAAAAAAGCGTGCCCCCCTAATTCTATTGAGCACATATATCCCGTTATATGGTACCCCTATCCTATTAAGCCCATTAATGCTCAAGAGCCCGGCGCAGTGGCAAGGCACCCCTATCTCTCTATGCTCCTCCAGAACCGTTACCTTTAACCCTCTTCGAGAAGCCTCGTAAGCTGCGATCAGCCCAGAGGGGCCAGCGCCGATAACAGCAATCTCCGTTTCCTCCATTCCCATAATTTCTTTCCCCGACCATCCACAGTTTAACTTTAAATGAAACGCAATCTTAAAATATTTCGAATTATTATTTACTGAGCATTATCTTAGGAGGTTTAGAATTGGCTAGAGTTGTAGTCTCTCTAAAGATATTTCCTGCGGATATAAATGTTGACTTAGATGCCTTAAAGGAGAAAATTAGAGGTGCTTTGCCAAGCTATGCTTCTATTTATAGGTTTGAGGAGGAACCCATAGCATTTGGCTTGGTCGCTTTAATAGCACATATAATGCTACCAGAAGATTTATCCGGTGGGTTAGATGAAGTTGAAAGAAGAATTCAAGAGATAAGCGATGTAAGTGATATACAAATTGTTATGGTAAGAAGAATAATATAGAATTTTTATGCACCATACTTATATTCAAGAAACCCCATTTAATTTAAAAGGTGATAATTGTTCTAGAGAGGAAGACGATGAATGGTTAGCGAAGTGCAGCTCAGAGTAGGGGATGCTAGACAGAGAGATGTGTATAGAGGTATTGCCAGAATAGACCAGAAGACGATGGAGAAGATAGGGGTTTCAGCGGGCGATGTAATTGAAATAGTAGGAAAAAAAAGGACGTCAGCAATAGCCTGGCCCGCTTATGCTGAGGATCAGGGAAAGGGAATTATAAGAATAGATGGAATAACTAGAAAGAATGCTGGCGTATCAATAAACGAGTATGTTATTGTTCGAAAAGCTGAGGTTATAGATGCTGTTAGCATAACCCTTGCACCAGTAGATATGCGGTTAAATGTTGACGAGGACTTCATAAACTTCGTTAAAAATAGGCTTCTTGAGAGGACGTTTGTTGAGGGAGATACAACGCTTGTAATGATGTTAGGCCACCCAGTTCAATTTGTTGTCACGAAGACGAGACCCCACGGAATCGTCAGGTTAACTTATGATACAAACCTGCAGATTCTCCCTGAGCCAGTTCCGGAAGTTAAGGGTGTAGCAAGGGTTACTTATGAAGATATTGGTGGGTTGAAGGAGCAGATTCAACGGATAAGGGAGATGGTTGAACTGCCACTTAGGCATCCCGAAATATTCCAGAGACTTGGCATAGATCCGCCTAAAGGTGTATTACTTCATGGTCCACCCGGCTGCGGTAAAACGCTTTTAGCAAAGGCTGTTGCGAATGAGTCCGACGCATACTTTATATCAATAAATGGCCCAGAAATAATGAGTAAATTCTATGGTGAGTCCGAGGCTAGGCTCCGTGAAATATTCCAACAGGCTCAACAAAATGCTCCGAGTATAATTTTTATTGATGAGATTGATGCGATAGCGCCGAAGAGGGAGGAGGTTACCGGCGAGGTTGAGCGTAGGGTTGTTGCACAGTTGCTAGCGTTAATGGATGGACTCTCTGAAAGGGGTAACGTAATAGTTATTGGTGCGACGAATAGACCTAATGCCCTAGATCCAGCCTTAAGGAGACCTGGAAGATTCGATAGGGAGATAGAGATAGGAATCCCTGATAAGCAAGGTAGATACGAAATACTTCTCATACACACAAGGGGTATGCCATTGGCTGAGGATGTTGATTTAAGAAAGCTTGCTGAAATGACTCATGGCTTCACCGGAGCTGACTTGGCAGCCCTATGTAGAGAGGCTGCAATGAAAGCCCTTCGAAGGTACCTTCCAGAGATAGATCTAGAGCAGGAGAGAATCCCAACAGAAGTTCTTGAGAAAATGGAGGTTAAGATGGAAGACTTCTTAAATGCCTTTAAGGAAATAACGCCCACGGCGCTTAGGGAGGTTGCAATAGAGGTTCCAACGGTTCATTGGGATGAGGTTGGAGGCCTTGAGGACGTTAAGCAGGAGTTAAGGGAGGCTGTCGAGTGGCCAATTAAAAAAACAGATGTATTCAAAAGGATGGGTATTAAACCACCTAAAGGCATATTACTCTACGGGCCTCCTGGCTGCGGTAAGACCCTTCTAGCTAAAGCCGTCGCAACCGAGAGTGAAGCCAACTTTATAGGTATAAAGGGACCCGAGATAATGTCCAAATGGGTTGGTGAGTCAGAGAAAGCCATAAGAGAAGTTTTTAGGAAGGCTAGGATGTCGGCGCCAGCGATTATATTCTTTGATGAAATTGACTCGCTTGTCCCAAGAAGAGGCTTAGGTTATGGTGATAGTGGAGTAACAGAGCGTGTTATAAGCCAGCTGCTTACAGAAATGGATGGAATACAATCTCTTGAGGACGTTGTTGTTATGGCTGCGACGAATAGGCCAGATTTAATTGATCCGGCAATATTGAGACCTGGTAGGTTCGATCGATTAATATATGTACCTCCGCCGGACGAGGAAGCGAGATTATCGATTCTAAAGATACATACAAAAAACATGCCCTTAACTAAAGATGTGGATTTAAAGTTGCTAGCCGGCATGACAAAGGGATATTCCGGCGCTGATCTTGAAGCTCTGTGCCGCGAGGCAGCGCTAATATCTTTAAGACGCGATATAAATGCAAAGGAGATTACCATGATGGACTTTCAAGAAGCCATGAAGAAGATTGGTCCAAGCATAACACCAGATATGGAGAACTGGTATAAGAACTGGGGCCAGCAGTTCAAGAAGATACAGAGAACAATACCACCATTAATAACTTAAAGCATAAGTGTGGTTAGCGAAAAATGGCAGTAAAAACATGGAGATCTCAACCTCTCTACATAACCATACTTGAAATACTCGAAAAGAAAAGTTCTCTGACAGACGCGGAGCTCCTTGAAATATTAAAAAACACCTACGGTTATAAGGATATGAGCTTCAGCGAACTAAACCGAGCCTTAATGAGGATGGAGATCACCGGCCTAGTTTTTGTATCATCCCTAACCAAAGGAAAACGCCTTATACAATTGGTAAGAAAATAGAAAAATCCAGTTTCCCAATTCTCTTTCAAACGAAAATTTCCACCTTAACCTTATCTCCATCTTTTAGTCCTAATTTATCTCGGAGGCATACTGGCGCAATTATCTCTAAAATATTTTTACCATAATGGCTTCTTGATGCGAGAACTACGGCTCCTCTTTCACGGTCATTGATTGTAGCTAAAAAGCATTTAACCAATCCATAAGTTCTACTCTTATTCCTAAAGCCTTTAATCTCTATTCCCGGGTATGTGTCTAGCGCAGCCCTTAACATCATACCTTTTCCGTTTAATATCTTTAAATTTAGTGTCCCGGGATATGGATCAAATCCCAGCTTCTCTATAAATTGTTTTCTGTATCCTTCTTGGGATACATAATAGGCTCCTTCGCCAAGCCCGCTGAAAACCTCTCCTTCAATCATTATGGAATGCGGCTTTCTCTCGAAAATCGTGCTTAAGTCGAGATATACGCTTTTAAGAAGGTCTTCCCCAACTTTAGAAAGCCTGATTAAACTTCCCTCTTTACTTATAGTCCGGTGTATAAGCCCTTTCCTTTCGAGACTTATCAGATGCCTTGATACGCTTTGCTGGGATAGCCCAATATTCTTAGCGAGAGATGTCGTTGAAATTCTTATAGGTTCATGGTATGCGCCCATTTTTACGAGTGCGTAAAGCAACATAAAATCCCTAGCAATCTCCTTATTGATCACCTGAGTCTTCTCCATAGTCGCATCTCTCAAAATTATTTCCAAATGCGTAAATAGAGGAGACGGATTTATTTCTTTCTTCCTTTAAGAGCATGTTCATCTTTCTTTTTAACGCCCTTAATGTTCCTGAAACTAAAAACGTATGAACTGCCACTTCTTCATTACCAATTTTTGTTATTGCCGCTATTGCAGCTCGAATTTTCGGGAGTGCCATATGAGAGCAACGGACTATAGCATAGCCTATTTCTTCCTTATACTCAACTAAGGATAGGTCTGCTTGACTAGCGCAATATTCGCCGAACAATCTAATGATACTATACCACAAAGCGTTCTCAAAATCCCTTTCGCATGGAATTTTCTTGGCATCAATTTTAGCTAGTATATAGCGGCGTCTAGTTTTTATTAACAGTCCTCGCCCCTCCTCACAACATAGACTCCTGGGCATACGTAATTTTCGCTTAGCTTCCTCCTATTCCGCTCAACTATAGTTTTTGGATTTTCTGAAAGTGCCTTCTTAGCGCTGTGAAAGTCTAAATCTATGAGAAAAGCAAGAAAAGCATAATCTTCTGGCCTTCTAAGCATCGATAGATTATTTGCTCCACTTGAGATTACTATTGGTACACTAAATCTCTTAGCTATTAATACCTCCCTTCGTAAAACCCTAAGAAGGCTAATCCTGGAGGGCCCCGCTAAATATAATATTGGAGACATGTTAATTTCCAAAAATGCGCTCTTTTCGGAGGCAAGTTTAGCCTCAGAGACACCGAAAAAGTGTTTTTTTGGATCCTCTAGTGCAAAAAATAGTAGGTCGACTCTTCGATCCTTAGCGGCCTGTATTGTAACCTCTCTTGTCGTGCATTCTACGGCTACGATTTCAAACTTCCATCTAACTTTACTTAAAAGCTTCAGCAGTTCCCTTGTATTTTTTGGTGATAAATCAATTCTTGTGACTAAATTCGCGCCAGAAAACTCTTTCCGTAAGGCTTCAATTGTATCTTTGCTTACGTCTAGCGGGAGAGATAATCCAATAATACTATAACCGAGATCATATGCCCTCCCTATTAAACGTTTTACGCCTTCTATTTGACCTAATGGCGGACGTAAATGTAGATCAGCATACATTCTCTTCATAGAGAAGCCCTATTGCCTGACAAGCTTTCCTAATTTCTTCAAAACCTGATACCTTGAATCTTATGTGTATCCTTATTGGATCTGCCCTGCAAAGCTTAAATCTCCCTCTATAAGCCTCTTGCTTATCAAGTCTAAGATAAAGGTTACCCCCATCTAAATGTAGGTCTAGGTGTCTACTCAAGTCCTCTTTATCAATTAGCGGAAGATTCGACGATATATTAAGCAATAATGACTCAGCTATATCAGGCTCCCTTATCTGAGCTCTAAAGAAGATTATTGGATTACCATATTCGCCAGCGAGTTTGCTCCTACTAAATGATACTTTATCCGCGTAACCTGGTGGAAAGAGATTTCTAACGGCTGCAAGAACCTTTTCTTGATCCTCCGTCGCATGCACAAAAAAGCTTAGATTTATATACGCAACCCCACTCTTCATTTCATAGTCACTTTACCATGTTTTCACATTATTATTTTTCTCACTTTTAAGTTTTCTCGCCTATCTGCGTAAGATAGTTTTTTAAGACTTTCACGTTTTCTTCGTATATAGTTTTTCTTCTAGTATCAACTGGTATCTTGAGCCTTAACGCTTTTTTGACGATTAAGTTCACCGCTTTAAGTTCTTTTATGCTAAAGCCCTTTCCAGTACGCTTCTTACCCTTACTGTAAACAATTGCTATAATCCTTCTATCCAAAACATTCCAGCCCCCAAGATTTACTACAATATTTGTCTGAATACTTAAACCCATTTAAACTTATTTTCACAAAAAGACTAATTTTGTTTACTTTTCGGCGTTCTATGGCATTTTTAATTAGCATTTTTAACGAGAAAAAACTTAAAAGGAAATTCTTATTCAATGTTTTTCATGGATATCGAGATGAGCGCGATCCCTACAAAAATGTTCTTTACGAAGGGCGTGGGAGTACATAAGGATAGGCTAATATCCTATGAGTTAGCGTTAAGAGATGCTGGAATAGAAAAGTGTAATCTAGTCTGCATATCAAGCATTTTCCCATCAGGCTGCAAGATAATCTCAAGAGAAGAGGGGCTTAAACTGTTAAAGCCCGGCCAGATAACTTATGTAGTTATGGCAAAAAATGAGACTAATGAGCCAAATCGCTTAATTGCAGCGGCTATCGGATTAGCTATACCAAAAGATAATAACGGATATGGCTATTTGGCTGAGCATCATTCCTTTGGAGAAACGGCAAAGAAGGCTGGGGAATACGCTGAGGATCTTGCTGCAACAATGCTTGCCACAAGTCTTGGGATAGAATTTGATCCGGAGAAAGCATGGGATGAACGAAAGAAGGTATATAAGGCTAGTGGCAAAATCTTTAAGACAACCCATATATGCCAATCAGCTGAGGGGCATAAGGACGGTCTTTGGACAACAGTTATAGCCGCGGCGGTATTCCTCCCATAAACCTAATCAATTGTTTAATTGGCAAGCAGACCACGAACTTTTCTTCCTGCACTTGTTAATCCTCTAAAAACTCTGCCTCTACCTTTCCCAAGCTGAACTTCTGGGTGCAGACTTCTATCCACCATTATCACTTCAAACCATTTATAGCGTCCGTCTTCCCAAACCCAATAAGAATTTAGAACTTCGAGGTTTGGGAATCTTCTGGCAGCCCTTTCTTCAGCTATAAGTCTCAGACTTTTAGTCAGTTTATATCTTATCACTCCCATACTTTTAGGCCTTCTACCAGAAACCGGTCTCTCCTTTCTGAAACCGCTTTTCCTAATTCTAACGCGCACGACAACAAAGCCAGGCTTATCTTTATAGCCAAGTCTTCTGGCCCTATCGATTCTTGTTGGTTTATTAATTCTAACAATAGATTGTTCTCTACGCCACATAACAACTCTTTGACGCATAATTTCAGCTACATAAGATTCGTATGGTTTTCTCCAGGCTTTACTCATATATTTGTAGGCCAAGGCATGCTTCCCATAAAGCTTTTACGCTTATTAATATAGGCGTAACTATTTAACTTTTTTGCCCAGGAATTTTATGGTTATAATATTTAACGTTAACTAAAAATGTTTATATGCTATAAATTTTTATCTTAGTTTGCCGCTCAGCTGAGGCGAAGTAGTAAGTATGCGCGCTAGATGGATAAAAAACTCCAAAAAACCTGTTAATGTTGCATTTCAAGGGGAAATAGGAGCCTACAGCGAAAGCGCCATTTATGAGTTCTTTGGATCAAACGTTTATCCAGTTCCATGCAAACGTTTTTCAGATGTATTCAAATGTATTGAGGACGGCGAAACAGAATTTGGTGTTGTCCCAGTAGAAAATTCTCTTGAGGGAAGCGTAACACAGGTTTATGATCTATTCCTTGAGCATGACGTTAAAGTCTGTGGTGAGATAATCTTAAAGATAGTTCACTGTTTAATAGCCAACCCAAGCGTAGACTTGAAATCAATTAAAGTTATTTTTTCGCACCCACAGGCGCTTGGACAATGCAGAAATTTTCTTGAAAGACTTGGCTGCGAGTTAATTTCTACATACGATACCGCTGGGAGTGTTAAGATGATTAAAGAGCGCGGGATGCTCGATGCCGCCGCAATAGCAAGCGAGAGATGCGCGGAAATTTATGGCATGAATATTTTAGCGAGGGATATAGCTGATAATTCAAATAATTATACTAGGTTTTTTGTCCTCTCGACGTTTGATGCTCCGCCAACTGGAAATGATAAAACATCAATAATATTTTCAACCAAACATGTTCCAGGAGCACTTTATAGAGCATTAGGAGAATTTGCATTGCGGGGAATAAATTTGACTAAGATAGAGTCGAGACCCACTAAACAGAAGCCATGGGAGTACAACTTTTACTTAGATTTTGAGGGACATAGAACTGAGGTTAAGTGCGCTGAAGCGCTTGAAGGACTAAAGACTAATGCTCTTTTCGTTAAAATTTTGGGTTCGTATCCAAAGGCTCCGGAAATAAGCGATATTACCATCTAAGTGATTATTTAAATAAATCATTTCTTGATTGTACCTTTTTTTCAACCTTATTGTTTTCATATGCCTAGTTCTACCGCTTCTTTGAGAGCCACCACTCCAAATATTCTTTTCTAATTTTTCTCTTTTCATCTTCATTAGACTCATGACTACTCTTCGACTTCTCTCTAATTTCAATAATCTCTTGTAAGGTTAATGAGAGACCACAGTCCTTGCATACATATTGTTTTACGCGGCTTATGTAAAGCATCTCGCCCCCACATTCTGGACAATAGGGCATAATCTTACCCTTATTCAATAGAATACTTTCTAAGCAAAATACCTTTTGGTTAATTATATTATAATTAAAGCTCGCATTCTGTTAACCTGAAATTATAATTGAAGCTTCTTCAAATCTTTCTAATTTTAATTTGCCAATCTCGCCTGGAATAATTTTTATTAGAGGTTTTGATAGATAAAGATAAAATGATAATTTTACAGGCAAATTTTTTACTTTAAACACTTGATTAAGACACCGAGCAACACACATGTTTGGATAAACATGTTCTATAACGCCAATATTTATGTCACAGAATTTAACTAAGCTTTTGTGGGGAGTCTCAGAAAATATATGAATACCAAAAAAGCCATAATGCGGAATACCCCCATCAATGAATCCTATTTCTTCGTCCACTTTGACAGGAACACCATATTTTAACTCTTTATCCAAAACCATCAGCGCATATTCCATCTTTGATTCAACAATTATCCCACGCAATTCCTCTATATTATCAGCTTGATTTGGGGAGTTAAAAATGCTCCTTTTAATTTTAAATCCTCCTCTAGCACGTATTGGGTCAAGCGGGTCTCTTATTTCGATGTGGATATGTGGGTCGGTCCAATAATCAAAGAACCCGGACCTCAAGAGGATTCCTAAATCATCTCCAACATTAATAATATCACCCACTCCTACAACTGGCTCTAAATGCAGTATTTTAATCCATCTTTTTGGGTTTTCTAGGCTTTGTAGGAGTATGACATAATCGTAATTTGAACTTTTAAAGCTATTCTTCTCTGGGCACGCTACTCTTCGTATCTCTTTAACTTCACCAGAGACCGGTGAGGGGGCAACCGAGCCAAAGTCTCTACTTGGATATACATCAATAGCTGCACAGGCTCCATGTGCCGGATACGGACTATTAAAGAAGGAGAATTTGCCTCCTTCTGGGCAATATATGGATACACCCTCTGAAGAAGCAACTTTCACCATACATTTATTATTGCTGGCGCTTGATAACATCTTACTTCGCTTCCTGTATCAATATTATGTGAAATTTTAAGTTAAAAATTAAGGAGAAAAGAAAAAATTATAGTGCTTTGATCTCCACTATATATCTTTTTTCCAGTCTCTTCAGCGCATCAAATAATTCGCTCTTCTGCTTTCCATTAAAATTAAAGTACTGAGCTATTTCATTTACAGACGAATGCGCCGTTCCATATTTCCTCAGCCGATTTTGAAGGTATTCGATTATGAGACGCTCGATCTTGCCACACTTCCATGTTGTATTACGCAGAAGGACTACGATGGCATTGCGCATCTGCTGAGTATCTTTTCTGGATCTCCTTGCCATCTTCATCCTAACTAAAATATTTAAACCCAATATTTATGTGTTTATGATAAGCCTTTTTGGCTCCATACAATTTTAATTAACAAATCGATGGAACATAATATTGGTGATTAATATGAGAATAATAATATTCGGTCCACCTGGCTCTGGGAAAGGAACTTACGCCTCTAGACTTATGAATATACTTGGTGTACCGCACATATCTACTGGCGATCTTGTGCGCGAGGAAATAAAGGAGCGAACAAATATTGGAAGTATTGCCAAGCAGTATGTTGAGAGAGGCGAATTGGTTCCAGACGAAATTATTATTAGCCTTTTAATGAAAAGGCTTCAAATACCTGATGCTGAAATGGGATTTATACTTGATGGATTTCCAAGAACCATTAAGCAGGCAAAATTTCTTGAAGAAAACTTTAAGATCGATTTAGTCATAAATCTTGTCGTTCCAGATGATGTGATAATTCAGCGCCTTTCCAATAGACTGACATGTAAGCGTTGTGGAGCAATATATAATCGACTTACATTAAAACCAAAAGTTGACGAAATATGCGATAAATGTGGTGATGAACTATATCAAAGGGAAGACGACAGGCCCGAAGTTATAAGAGAACGCTTAAACGTTTATAAAATAAGTACGGAGCCACTAATAAATTATTATAGGGAAAAAAGTATTTTAAGGGATGTTTATTGCGGGGACTTAATGACTCCGCCTGAAGTAGTCGTCAGAAAAATACTTGAAGTTATTAATGACATAATAAAGAGAAAATAATGACCTTCTTTTCATGCCAAAAATAAATTAAAGGTTGAGGAAATCTTATAAGGATAAGGCGAATCATCTTCTAAAGTTCCATTCTCTGGTAGAGTATTTTTCATCCTTAAGTTTTATGGCAAGCTTTTCTTCGAACTCCGTTACTTCTCCGGGAACAAGCCTAATATTAAAGGTATCTTCAAACCCCATTATTAGGGCTCTTTTTAATTCATCAAAGCTTACTTCTCTCTCAAGATACCTGTTTATCGATGTTACTCTCTCCTCAACAGACTTTATCATTTTATCTCTAATTTTCTCGCTTGGAACCTTCAGTACAGTAAACATAAGCTTTGGGTTTACGTCGCGTAGTATGGTGCCATGTTGATGTACGACGCCCATATTCCTCGTTTGAGCGTTGCCAGAGATTTTCTTCCCCTCGACAACTATATCATTTATGGGCCGAAACTCTGCTGGGACACCTAAAATCCTTAAACCTCTAATTAACCCGAAGCATAAGATTTCATATGTCTTTTGCAGGTCTTTTGATATTAACGGGTGCTCCTCGTTCACGACAATACTGTACGTTAATTCTCCGTCTCTATCATGGTAAACAGCTCCCCCACCAGTTCTTCTTCTGACGTAATTTATGCCAAGCCTATTACATGTCTCGATGTCAACCTCTTCCTCCATGCTTTGGAAATATCCTATAGAGACGGCTGAGGGCTCCCACCTAAAGAAGCGTATAGTATTTGGCACAAGTTTCTTTGATCTAGCCACGGCTATAGCCTCATCTAACGCCATATTATAATATGCGTCCTTAAGACCTGTATCAAGAAGCCTCCACTCTTCAACCATCGCCACCACCCGCCCGAACTATACATTTAGCGAAATCTTCCGGAGTTGCGCCCAGCAAGGTTACTTCTCTCTCTTCTATAAATCGTTTTATTGTCTCCGTAATAGCCTTCTCATCTATTACACAGCCTATGAGGGATTTCTCAAGCTCCTCAATAAGCTCCTCTGGGTGCATAAAGAAGTCGCCAGTAATTCTTATAAAAGTTATTTGATCGTCCTTCCTACCAAGCTGAACTTTTATAAGCTTACCTCCCTCAGCTTTATATTCTGCTCTCAACATAACAACTCCCTAATTGAAAGATTTCAAAATACAGCATCTAAATAAATCTTATTGAAATCGAGGAAAGTAGAAAGTTTTATGAGGAAGATCTAAATTAATGTTGGGATTTTGGGGACAATATCAAAAAAATGAGGGATCATCATGCCGCAGATCTCCGAAAGAGCTAAACACTTAGGAACGGAAACTGCCTTTATTGTCCTTAAAGAGGTTGAGGATTTAACTCGTAAGGGCAAGAGCATAATGAATTTCTGTATTGGGCAGCCAGACTTTGATACACCAGAGTATATAAAGGAGGGGGCGATAAAGGCTATAAAGGCGGGAAAGACCGGATATACACCATCTCCTGGAATACCGGAACTTAGGGAGGCTATTGCTCAATTTTTTTCTAAGACTAGGGGCATAGATGTTAAGCCAGAATGGGTTGTAGTAGCGTGCGGAGCTAAACCGTTCATCGGATACACGATATTGACTGTCACTGACCCAGGAGTTGGGCATGAGGTCATATATCCAAATCCAGGTTTCCCAATATACGAGTCTCTTATAAGGGCTTATGGTGCAGTACCAGTTCCACTACCAATGCTTGAAAGCAAGAGCTTTGGCATAGATGTTGAGTATCTTGAAAAATTAGTTAATGATAGAACAAGGCTTCTTATACTAAATTCACCTCATAATCCAACTGGCGGCGTCTTGGACAAAGATACTCTCGAACAAATAGCCGACATAGTTAAGAAGCATGAGAATCTGTGGGTTTTCTCAGATGAAGTTTATTCTCAAATGGTTTATGACGGAAAGTTTGTTAGTATAGCGTCGATAGAGGGCATGCAGGAGAGAACAATTATTGTTGATGGTGTTTCGAAGACATATGCTATGACAGGTTGGAGAATAGGTTTTGCGACAAATCCAAAGCTCGCTGACTATCTGGCTAGATGGGTAACAAACACAGACTCTTGCGCTCCCCATCCGAATCAATATGCCGCTTTAATAGCCCTTACTGGACCGCAGGACGACTCAAAAAAGATGATTGAACGCTTTAAAATGCGGAGAGAAATCATAGTCGATGGATTAAATTCTATTAAAGGTATTAAATGCATTAAGCCCAAAGGAGCTTTTTACGTTTGGCCAAATGTCACGGAGGCATGCAAGATTGTGGGCGCAAAAAATTCGGAGGAGTTCAGGAAGCGATTACTCTATGAGGCTGGAGTAGCTGTTCTATCAGATATACATTTTGGACATAAGAATGAGGGCGAGGGCGAGCACATAAGATTTTCCTATGCTGCTTCTGAGGAAACCATTAGAGAGGGACTAAGAAGATTAAGGGCTTTTATAGAGGAAAATAGAGTTTAAAGCAATCCGTTACACAATTTTCTTTCCCTTTCTTTTAAGAATATATGGGCTTATTCCTAAGAACCAGCCTATTAGAACCAGTAAAGTTGCTGGAAAAGCCCCGGTATATTGTGCAAAGTTGGATATAATTATATCGAAGACTAGGAAAACCACACTTATCGATGCCGCTGCCAGAAGACCTGATTTGGAACCATACTTGGATGCTATTCGAGTCGAGAGAAGACCTGATAGAAATACGTCGCCTAAACCGAGCACCGTGACTCCTCTCATAGAAGGGAGTCTCGGAAGTAGGAGCATTAGGGGTAAGCCAAGTACCATTACTTTATTGGCAGCCTCAATCATATGACCAGTTATGAAAACGTGAATAATGTCCATGATGGTTAATAGTGCTGAAAAGATTATCATAACCTTCCATGAGAATAGAGGACCTACAAGAGTTATAATAATGATTGCGAATGATGCCGAAAAAATATCTGTAATAAGGATAACTGCCAGAATATTCTCCATTAGGAAGTAGTTTAGTAGCAAAAGAACAGTTATAAATATTATTGGCGGAATCATCGATAAAATTGCTTTTCTTGAGAAAAGATATGAAAATATGAAAATGGTGTAGGAGAAAGCTACAATAAATAGTGCCTGGATGGCGTAGTCTGGGATTAGACCAATCATTGTAACAAGAATCCCCATAAAAATGACTATGATTATTACTTCACGCAGACTAATCTTTTTATCTCCAAAGACTTCTTTAACCTTCTCCGCAACCTTCTTATGCAAGAGGATGGATAAAACAGTCACTATAAAGATCGATATGGGAAGTAGAAAATTAACTTCTATCACATTAGAAACCTCAGTAGATTTTTCTTAGCTTAATGTGACTCATAGGATCATTCATCACCTTAGGAATCCATTCGATTAGATCTGATGCAACCATATGGTAGCCTTTCTCCACTCTTACAAAATCTCCAGCCGCACCGTTAATAAATGCTCCGGCTACAGCCGCCTCAAAAGGATCAAAACCCTGAGCCAGGAAGGCACCAACTATTCCAGAAAGAACATCTCCTGTACCACCAACGGTCATGCCTGGGTTTCCAGTAAAATTAAATTTTATTCTGGTGCCATCCGAAATTATGTCCACATGGGATTTTAGGAGTATGACTGCATTAAGCTGCCCTGCTTGCTTTCTTACGTACTCAGCTCTCTCCTCTGGTTTTTCTGGCAGCTTTTCTCCGGTTAGGATTGCATACTCACCAACGTGCGGTGTCAAGACTGTGGGTGTTTTCAGGCTATGTTTAAAGGATGCAAATGCCTTAAGCCCATCAGCGTCTAATAAAAGTGGAATTTTCTTGCTCTCGGCTTCCTCCATTATCTTTTCAATGGCTTCCTGCGTCTCCTTATGGAGACCTAAACCAGGCCCAAGCACGATAGCTGTAGCTCTCTCCATATAGCTTCTTATTACTGGCAGATTCCGCGTGCTCAAATGGCTACCTTCAAGTTTAAGTGTTATTAGGTCTGGTGAAATTGAAGAAATCGCGTATGCTGTCTCTCGTGGAGCAGCTATGTAGACTAAGTCTACGCCAGTTCTCAGTGCCGCCAATGCCGCCAAGGTTGGTGCCCCACTAAAAGTTTCGCTGCCGCCGATCA
>JAWBXL010000006.1:50568-72566 GCA_038867895.1 Bathyarchaeia archaeon
GCCTGCCAAAGTCCCCCTTATGGGCTTCTAAAGGCCTAGGCTTTATAGCTGTTAAAACATCGCCGGGTCCAGCAAACGTTTCTATTTCTTCTGGGATCCCGATTGATCTGACAACTAGCTCGCCTACATATTCTTTAGCCTTCAGTAACCCTGGCTTAACTTTATGGAAGGTGATTGTTAGGTGGGCTTTAACAGCCTCGCCTAGAGCTTCACCTGTATCCGAATTTATCCCGCTTGGAATGTCAACTGCAACCCGATAAGAGTCCATCTCATTAATTTTTTTTATAAGCCAGGATATTGGTGGACGCGGGGGTCTCTCTAATCCTATCCCTAGAAGCGCATCTATTACGATATCCGCTTTAATGTTTGGAATAAGTGATGAATCATAAACTTCAGCAGTACTAACTGACCCGCGGAGATTATTTAAGGCTTCCCAATTTTTTCTTGCTTCATCATTACTTATGTCTGATGCTCTACCAGCGAGTATAACATCAACTTTAAATCCCATGCAGATCAAGTGTCGAGCCGCGACAAAACCATCCCCTCCATTCCCACCAAGACCGCAAAAAACAGCGATTTTAACATCACGTTGCCCAACACGAGACATTATCTCCTCGGCAATGCACCTTCCAGCATTTTCCATAAGTTGAAGTCTAGAAATACCAAAATATTCGGCGTTTATATCTAATGCGCGCATTCCCTTGGTTGTTATAATCTTTTCACTCGGCATAACCATAATGTTGCCCCCTTAACCAGAAACTAAGAAAAGCCTTTAATATTATAAATTTTCTTATAATATTTGGGGGACTGGGATGCCGGTAGCCTTCGTATTAATAAATTCGGAAATTGGTTCGGAGGGAGAAGTTTTAAATGAGCTTAAAAAGGTTGAAGGTGTTGAGGAAGCTTACAGCGTCTACGGGGTTTATGACATCGTTGCTAAGGTTAGGGCTGATTCAATGGAGAAGCTTAAGGATATAGTTACGTGGAAGATTCGTAGATTAAATAAGGTTAGGTCAACATTAACTATGATAGTTATTGAGGAGATGAAAAGAGAATAAACATAGCAAGGAAACAGAAGCTTATTTTGCCGTCAGTTTAACTCTGATCTATCATCAAATTCAATTAAATGCCTTCTCTTCATCCGGCAAAATAAATTTCCATGAAAGAGTATATTAATGTTATTTTTCCCTCTTTCCTTATTTTTTAGGAACAGAATATATAACAGGCCACTAAGTATTTTTATATGTTGAATATAAATAATTGAGTATGGACTTGGGAGAGCAAATAATCCGTTTAGTTTTAGCAATAGTTCTTGGATTAGCTATTGGATTTGAGAGGGAAAAAGCTCATAAGCCAGCTGGCTTAAGAACACATATGCTTGTCTGCCTAGGGTCATGTCTCTTCACGCTAATCTCACTTAAATTTAGCGTAGATCCTGCTAGAGTAGCTGCTGGAATAGTTACAGGGATCGGTTTTATCGGTGCTGGGACAATAATTGCTGAGCGAGAGAAGATTGTAGGAATAACTACGGCAGCTAGCTTATGGATAACCGCAGCGATAGGTTTAGCATTAGGCATTGGGGATTATATGCTAGCAATTATGTCATCTGCATTTACAATACTCGTATTGTTCTCTCGAACAATCTTCAAAAAGGAAATTTCTTAGAGGTTAATTTTTAGATGCGCGACGAAATTATGGTGCATATAGGTTTTGATGACACCGACTCGCCCAGAATGGGGTGTACAACATATGTTGCAGCGCTCGTAATTGAGAAGTTAACTGAAATGAACATCCGATTTACCGATTACCCAAACATAATTAGGTTAAATCCAAATGTTCCTTGGAAGACTCGTGGGAATGGCGCGCTCTCTCTAAGAGTTTTATGCAAGAATAACCTTTATAACGATCTAAGGGAGACAGTAATTGATGTCGTGGAGAAAAATTCTGATCTTGAGTATAGGGAAACAGATCCCGGAATAGTCTTTCTGAGGGGCGAGGTTCCGCAGGAAGTTAGAAACTTTGCCAAAAAGGCCATCCAAGGAATAGTAAAAATGAGGGAGGCACTTAAGCTGATTAGGAGATTTAAGGCTGAGGCCATTGGCTACAAAACTGGACGCGGCATAATTGGTGGCTTAGCTGCTGTAGGCGAGACCCTCAATGAAGACCATACTTTTGAGTTAATAGCTTATAGAAGAAGGGAGAATTGGGGGAGACCTAGGAGAATTGATGAATTATCCGTTATAGAAATGGATAAGAAGATGGGGAATTTAACGTTTAATAATATCGATCCAGAGACTGGCAGAATATTAATAACGCCCAGAGGCCCCGACCCCGTACTTTATGGTATTAGGGGAGAGAGCCCAGAGGCTGTAAAGATGGCGCATAAGATGATCCGCGTATATGAGCCGATAGACCGCTGGGTTATCTTTAGAACAAACCATGGAACAGACGCGCATCTGAAAATAGTTCATTCAATTAGGGATGTTAAGCAATATCACCCAGTAATAATTCAAGGGAAGGTTAATGGTGCACCAAGAATTATCCCTGGAGGGCACGTTATATTCCGTATTAAAGACGAGATGGGAGTGATAGACTGCGCGGTATATGAGCAGGGAGGGAACCTCAGAAAAATAGCGAATAGATTAATTGAGGGCGACCTAGTTAGAGTTTATGGCGGTGTTCGACCACCCTCAAGCAGAAACCCTATGACAATAAATGTGGAGAAAATTGAAGTTATTAGCCTTGTTGATAAAATAGTCTTTCAGAATCCACTCTGCCCGGTCTGCGGTAAAAGAATGAAGTCTATGGGAAAGGGAAAAGGATTCGAATGTTATAAATGTGGTTTTCACGGGCCAAACTTCGCAAAGATAGCCATTAAGATTGAGAGGGATATTAGGCCGGGTCTATATATTGCGCCACCAAGATCCGAGAGGCACTTAACAAAGCCTTTATCACGATATGGTTCAGAGAAAAAGTGGGTAGAAGGTTTTAGAATAATATTACCAGAAGATTTTTGGGCAAAATATTGTGGTGTTTAAGTTAATGTCTTTTGGAAACCTTTAATTGCATCAACCTCAATATTAACTTGGGTTACCAAATTAATAGTGGTGGTAAAGTATATGAGTGGAGAGGTTCAGCTACCACCAGCCGTCCAAGAAAGACTCCTTAGACTACAACAGTTACAGGAGACGCTCCAAACGATTTTGGCACAGAAACAACAGCTTGACATAGAGATCCTCGAGATCGACAGGGCGCTCAGCGAGCTTGAAAAAGCTCCGGATGACGTTATAGTTTACAAGTCTATAGGATCACTATTAATTAGGACAGATAAAACTAAGATCACCAGCGAACTTAATGAAAGAAAAGAGCTCGCTACAATGAGGGTTTCAGTTCTAACCAAACAGGAGGAGAGACTCAGAAGCCAGATAAAAGAGCTTCAGGAAAAACTTCAGAAAGACCTGCGCCCAGCGACTTAGCCTTAAAACTCCCTTGATCCTCAACTGTGGTGCCGCACTTGTGTGAACGGCCAATCTCTTCTCTAACCTATGAGGAACTAGAGGAAATTTGCGAAATAGCTGAGGAATCGGCAAGAAAATATATATACTCTAGGGTTAAGAGGGAATATATTTCCGATCTACGCATTTCCATTGATTTAGAAAGTCTAAACTCGTTAGAGGTCAATGTTGAGGTCGAGATAGAACTCTCCCCCCTCTGCAAGAAATTCAATGTTCAAGAAATTGCAGAGGGCTCTGTGAAAGCCGCTTTCGAAGCCATTGAAAAACATTTAGAGGAGATTAGATGCAAGAAAACTCTGAGAGATAAGGGGGACTAGATGAATTCCTTTAAAGAGGTAATAAGCATTCTTAAAGAGAGAGAGGCAAAACGCATACTCATTTTATGCCATAAAAACGCTGATCCAGACGCAGTATGCTCTTCCTATGCTCTTTCAAGCCTATTAAAGTTGCTCAAGCCGGATATAGAAGTTACTGTAGCCGCGCCAGAGAGCGTTAGTAAATTGTCGAAGAAAATCTTAGAGAAGTTTTCAATGGAAGTTACTCATGAGGAGCCTGACTTTAAATCCTTTGATGCTTTATTTATATTAGATACTAATACTATACGCCAGCTGGGTGAGTGGGGCAGGCGTATATGTGAAGTATCACTACCAATAATTATAATTGATCATCATGCGCCCCACTTAGAAACCGAGAAAATAGCGACTTTATGCATATGTAGAGAGGACGTCTCAGCCACCTGCGAGGTAATTTATGATCTTTTTAAGGAGACTAGCACCAAATTATCAAGAAATGTTGCTGAAGCGCTGCTTTTGGGAATATCTTTCGATACAAGACACTTTGCGCTAGCCAGATCATCTACATTTAAGGTAATCTCAGAAATAGTAGACTTAGGTATAAACATTCAAGAAGCCTTACAAATTTTGGTTGCGCCAATGGATATTTCAGAGCGCATAGCTAGGCTTAAGGCATGCAAAAGAATGAAAACAATGAGGATATATGGTTGGATAATAGCGTTCTCTCACGTGGGATCTTTTCAGGCATCGGCCGCGAGAGCGCTTATTGATGTCGGCGCAGATGTCGCCATTGTGGGTTCTGAGGATAAAGGCGAAATATTAATTAGTATAAGATCTAGTAACGAATTCTATAACAGGACTGGCGTACATCTCGGCAGAGATATAGCAAGCCCACTTGGCAATCTTCTTCAGGGCATTGGTGGTGGGCACACAACATCAGCGGGGGTTAATGGAGCCGGAGATCTTGAGACAGCCTTCAAATATGCTGCAAAGATGCTGAAAGAGAAGTTAAGAAACCATCCGCGCCAATAAAGTTTCGGGTCACCCACACGAAGATATAAAAGGATTTCATAGATATGCTTCAGTCACATATTTCTGCATCATCCTATGACTGCTGAAATGTGATGCAACCTTCCCAATAGAATTCTTCATGAGATTTATCCACTCTTCCTTTCTTCCATAAAATAATGGTATAATAACATATTCTAGTTTACCATATAGATCATTTAGCTCTATGATCATTTGCTCTTCTATGGACATACATCTCCGCTCTTCGGGCGTTGGGCCAATGGCCCATCCAGTAATTCCCTCCACCCAGCCCTCAATCCACCACCCATCTAAGACGCTGAAGTTTATTACTCCGTTATAAGCCGCCTTCATGCCGCTTGTGCCAGAAGCCTCCAGAGGAGGAAGCGGAGTGTTCAGCCAGACATCAACCCCAGAGATAAGATTGGCCGCAATCTCCACGTCATAATCTTTCAGATATGTTATCTTGATTTCGTCCTTAAGGATACTCTTATACCTAAATATTTCCTCAATCATCTTTTTCCCAAGCTCGTCCCTTGGATGGGCTTTTCCAGCGAAAATAAGTTGTATTCTCCCCCTCCTATTGACCCTCCTCAACCTCTCTATATCCGAGAATATTAGGGTGTGCCTCTTATAGGCTGTAGCCCTCCTAGCAAAGCCTATAGTTAACGTTTCATAATCCATTTTGGCGCCAGCCGCACTATTAACATAATCTATGAGTCTCCTTTTCACCTCCATGTGAGCCTGCCATACCTCATCGCTGGGAATTATGTCCGCTCTAGCGAGTAGCTCCGGCTCATGAGCCCATCCCGGTAGGTAACTATCATACAACCTCCTAAAGCTCTCGCATGTCCAAGTATGGGGATGGATGCCATTCGTTATGGCGTGAATCTCATAGCTCGGAAACATCTCTCTAGAGACAACCTTATGCCTTTTGGAGACACCGTTAATGTAGTCACTTAAGTTTAGGGCGAGAAGCGTCATATTAAGCCTATCCTCGCCACCTAACCTCCTTAAAACATCAAGTGGAACTATTTCGCCTAAAACCTCACAAACAAGACCATATGGGAATTTATCATGTGCAGCTTCAACAGGAGTATGCGTAGTGAAGATGCACATGCTTCTAACTCTGTCAACATTCATTTCGTATTTACGCAGTAATTCAAGAGCTAGGAGACTTGAGTGCCCCTCATTCATGTGGTACTTTCGTACATTTACACCTAGCTTATTCAGCATTCTTACTCCGCCAATACCTAAGACTATCTCCTGCTTGAGACGGTACCTCTCATCACCGCCGTAAAGATATGATGTAATCTCCCTATCTTCAGGCAAATTCTCCTTTAAATCAGTATCTAGAAAGTACACTGGAATCATGCCGCCAGTAGCGCCATTAACTGTATATAACCAAGCTCTGACTCGCACGTCTCTACCTTCAATCTGAACAGTAACTTCCTCTGGGATTGGCTGAAGGAATTCTGAGGGATTCCATGGATCAGGATACTCAATTTGCTTTCCTTTCGATGTTAGTTCCTGCCTAAAATATCCCTTCCTACTAATCAGGGTAACCGCCACAAGCGGAATCTTTAAATCAGCACTAGACCTTATCACATCGCCGGCTAAGACACCTAAACCCCCACTATAAGTTTTTATATTATTTGACAGCGCTATCTCCATTGAAAAATAAGCAACTTTTTGTCTCATAAACCCCCTTTCCTCTAACTAGCCATAAATTACATCATTTCTAAGGTTTTCGCATAACCAATGTTATAAATTTTCGCAAAATTATTAATAAATATCAATGCCACCTTAAGAGCCCTTAGATTAGTGCTCCTTCAGTCTACTTTTGAGATTCGTTAAGTAGGGTTAAAGAAAAAATTTTTACCCTTTGCTTTTAAACCGAGAAAATTGTTGGTATGAGATCAATTGGGTAGGCTCTTATTCCCATTTTCTTCTCAATGTATCTAGCCAGAACCTCGTTGAATACCCCACCATGATATGTTAGGACCAGCTTTGGACTACAACATTTAATGAAATCCAATAGGCTTGGAAAATCCGCATGATCGCTTAAGGGGAAGGAATTGCGCCCAAATTTAATAGCCCATCCAGAGACTACCGCTGAGACAAAATCGCGGTTCAAGAAAGGACTTAATCTCTTTGGGGTAACAATAACAGCGTTCGCGGAGGAGATAAGGTCTGATGCCTCCTCAGAGTCAAAGTTGATATACTTTATTCTACGCCCATAATATTCATAAACTTCATTAACCTTTGAGACCCTCCAATGCGATATAACTGGTATATTCGTATTCTCGTTAAAGATTTTTATGACCTCTTGAGCGTTCCCAATAGCGTCTGCCTGAAATACTGGAATTTTATCTTCGCCTAAAATCTTACTTGCCCAATTAATCATCTTCTTAGCGACTTCCTCATCTGGCGGAAATATGAAATCCGGGGATCCATATGTTGTCTCAATAACTAAAATATCACATTTTACTGGCTCAGCTGGCTCTATGAGCCTCTCTTCTCTAGTGTTAAGGTCGCCTGTAAATAAAATGATTCCATCAGATGTGCGCACCTCAAACTCATAGGAGCCAAGAATATGACCAGATGAATGCGGTATTACCTCTATATCGTCTATTTTAATCCCCTTGTTTATGGCTAGAGGCTGCCATTTATTAGCTTTAACGCCATCTACAGCGATCAATTTCATAGTTTCCTCGGATGAAAGTACTGGTATATGTTTAAGCCTAAAAGAGTACGCGTGGTCTACGTGCGCATGGGTTACAAACGAGGCTTTACAATTTAGGATCCGAGCTCGGAGATCAAAAACTATTTTGTTTTCCCTATACTCTATAGATACGCCGCTCTCCCATACAATCCTCAAAGGAGACAACCATCAATCATAATCCTAAATAAAAATTTAAAATTGTCTCCACAGTCACCTAAACTCGCATATAAACAATTTATAGTTTTTATACGAGAGCTTAAATTACAGTATTTTCACTCAAATATGAGTTTGAGTGAAAATAGTTAAGGTGTAACTATACCTTGGCGATAATCGAGACAAAAAACCTAACGTACACGTACCCCTCAGCAGAGAAGCCTGTCCTTGAAGACACAAATTTGACAATCCAAAAGGGAGAATTTGTTATTCTAACTGGCCCGAGCGGTTGTGGGAAAACTACGCTTTGTAGATGCTTTAATGGTCTTATACCGCACTTTTATGGCGGTAGGCTTGAAGGTGATGTAATAGTCGCTGGGTTAAGAACGGTAGAGCATCCAATTTACGAGCTGGCAAAACATGTTGGGATGGTCTTCCAAAACCCAGAAAATCAGCTATTCGCCCTCACCGTCGAAAAAGACGTAGCCTTCGGATTAGAGAACCTTGGGCTTCCTAGAGATGAAATTCGCAGAAGGGTTGACTGGGCATTGAAAGTTACTGGAATATATGATTTGAAGAATAGAGCCCCCTTCGAGCTTTCTGGAGGGCAGCAGCAGCGTGTCGCCATAGCATCAGTCCTCGCGATGCAACCTGAGATAATTGTCTTAGATGAGCCAACATCTTTCCTTGATCCATTAAGTGCTAAAAGCATTTTAGAAACCATCCATCAACTAAATAGGGATCTGAGGATAACCGTTATACTTGTTGAGCATAGATTAGATTTAGCTGCAAAATATGCTAACCGTATTATTATAATGGATCGCGGCCGCATCATTCTGGATGGTGAGCCTAGAAAAATCTTTTTAGATGATAAGGTTAGGCTAATTGGTGTTGGGTTACCAAAAGTTACTAGGCTTTATCTCGCGTTAAAGGAGAATGATATTGATCTTGGCAGAGTTCCATTAAGCCCGGAGGAAATATCTGCTTCGATCGCGGAGGTGTTTAAATCTGATAAAAGCTGAGGATGTTTACTTCATATATCCTAATGGAGTTGAGGCTTTGAGGGGAATATCCGTTAACATCTCGGATGGAGAATTTGTTGCAATAATGGGACAGAATGGAGCCGGAAAGACCACGCTGGTTAAGCACTTCATTGGCTTACTAAAGCCGACCAAAGGAAGAGTTCTATTAGATGGAGTCGACACAAGAAGCGTTAGTGTCGCCGAGCTCGCCAGGAAAGTGGGCTTCGTGTTCCAAAATCCAGACCATCAGTTGTTTAGCGAGACAGTTGAAGAGGAGATAGCCTTCGCTCTCAGGAATTTTGGTTTTGATGAGAAGACCATAAAAGAGAGGGTTAATTGGGCGCTCAACCTATTGGATTTAACACAATATCGTAAAATCTCGCCATTCATGCTCAGTGGAGGAGAGAGAAAGAGGGTAGCATTAGCATCAGTTTTAGCGTGGGATCCAAAGATACTGATACTTGATGAGCCAACGATAGGGCAGGATGCCTACCAGAAAGAGAAGCTCCGGCACTTTATAATTCAGCTGAATCAGCAGGGTAAAACAGTAATAGTGGTGACTCATGATATAGAATTTGTCGCTGAATGTGAGCCGAGAGTTATTTTGATGGCTAATGGCAAAATACTTGCTGATGGAGAAGCTAGAGAAGTTCTTACTGACCCAGCCCTGATAAAAGAGGCGTCTCTAATACCGCCAGAGATAACCCAAGTATTCATGAGACTTAATGATCTTGGTTTCCCAAGAAAAGTTTTAGGCGTCTATGAGGCTAAGCGCTTAATTCTTGAAAAACTTTGCAGTAGGCTGATTAAATGAGCGTATTTGAAAGTTTAAGATATAGGAATATTTCTTCTCCAATACATAGGATTGATCCTAGGGCTAAATTCATCTATGTATGTGTCTTGTTTGTCGTAGCAATATTGTTTAGTAATTTCATACCACTTTTGATAATATTCTTTTCTCAGATCCCATTGGTTATAGCCGCCAAGATTAAAAAGGAGTGGTTACGTCTAATGAAGGGCACGGCGTTCTTTGCGGCGCTAATATTTGTTACAAATGCAATTTCACTTTACTTTTATGGTGGCTATCCGTCCCTACCAACGATTATAGAGCGATCTCTAGCCATGACAATTAGATTTATAATTCTAGTTGAGTCATTCTCAATATTTTTCGCGACTACATCACCAGATATGCTTAGCCTATCTCTTGAGCAAATTGGCGTTCCATATGAAATCTGCTTTGCATTCGTAACGGCAATAAGATTCGTTCCAGTTTTGGCTGAGGAGGCGCAGACAATAATAGATGCGCAAAGGGCGCGTGGATTGGAGCTTGAACGAGGAAACCTCATGAAGAGAATAAGAAATTATATACCAATTCTCATACCGCTCATCGTTAACGCTATAAGGAGGAGCATGGAGCTCGCCGAGGCTATGGAATCCAGAGCATGGGGTGCATCAAAAAAGCGTACAAATTTACATTCACTCAAAATGGATATGAAAGATTATCTTTTCATCGCGATCTCGATTATGGTGCTTGTTTTCTCTGCATACACATGCTTTTTCATCACTATACCAAGTTTTGTTGAATTAATCCACCTTGGCTAATAGTTATAATTTTCACTTATTATTTCATTATTTATTATATATTATATCTATGAGTATCCTGGCATACCAATCAATCGCCTCTCTAATCTCCTGGCTAATCCCTTCTCCCAAACTAAGATTTTTCGGCTCAATTCCTAATAGAGCGATCTTTGCATTAGTCTCCCTCTGAATTAACCATGCTAGTAAATGAAGTGGCATAGTATGTGTGGATACAGATACATCAGATATTTGCTCGGGTGGAATGAGCTTGGCTTCGCCAGGTTTTCCGCCAAAGAGTGCTGCGTCAATTATGAGAACATGTGATGGCTTAAATCTTTTTATTTTGCTAATGAAGTTTTCTGGAGCCACACCACCACATATTATTCTAACATTTTTTGGAAACCTGCTCTTCATCCTCTTTAAGATTTCTAATCCTAGGGAATCGTCCCCCCTAAGAGGATTGCCGACTCCGAGAATAACAAGCCTTTGGTAACCGCTTAGCCAAGATTTGAGCCCATTTTTGATTGACATCAATAGAATTTCTCTATGAGGTCAATAATTTAAAGATTAACCCTTCTTCCGAACTTAAGGAAAAATCTATATACTTCAAGTTTGAAGTATATGTAATTTAAAAATGAGGGAAGTATATGAAAAGCAGCACTGCTGAACAGAAAGTTCTTTTATATGATCCGATGAGATGTACTGGCTGCCTTTTCTGTCAAATTGCCTGCTCTTATCAGCACTTTAAGGAGATCGACTTAGAGAAGGCTAACCTACACGTGATATTCGATGAAAAAACGAATGAGTTCGAGGCGATATATTGCCAACATTGCGATGAACCCCTCTGCGTCGCTGCGTGCCCAAACGAAGCGGCTGTAAAAGATAAGGAAACAGGCCTAGTCAAAATAAATCCAATGAGGTGCATTGGCTGTAGAACATGCACCATTACTTGCCCGCTCTCAGCCCCATGGTTTAACGCTGAACGGCGCGTCGCTATAAAATGTGACTTCTGTGATGGTGACCCAAAGTGCGCGAAGTTCTGCTCTCCACAGGCTATTAAGGTTGCGTTGAGGAAGGAAGCTTGGGAATCTAACAGAATTCGTTATTTGGAGGTGTAGCATTATGGCTTTGCCCATTGAGCCTGAGGTAATGAACTATTTGAGGATGACTCTAGAGGGAGATCTAATAGAAGTTTACAGGCAACGCGAGAGGAGGATATTTGCTAATGTTAAGTCAATGGCCGTCAGAAAAGCCGTTGAAGCTTTAAGAAGCAAGTATAAGGATATTCGCTTCATGACGCTTTCTGCGGTCGATAATGGCTTAGACATGGAGTATTTATATCACTTCCACATCGATGGTATTGTCTTAACGATCAGATGTGTAAAGCCGAAAGAGGATCCGACGCTTGAGTCTATAGCCGACTTCGTTCCAGCGGCGAACTTCATTGAAAGGGAGATTTCGGACCTATTTGGGATCAAAATAATTAACCACCCGGAGCCAGAGCCATCTGGCTTAATATTATCTAGGGATTGGGCCAAGGACCAAAAGCCGCTAAAGAAGCCCTTTGAGGGCACTTTACCCTTAAAGGCTAGACCTGTTGCTGAAGCATTAATAGCGAGTGGCTGCGTTGCCCCGATATCGGCCTTTGTCCAAAAAAAGCGTGAGGAAGCTGGTTTGCCAAAGTCTGCTTCCTTCCCCTTTACAGATGGAGGGATTCTAAGTGAATATCAAGGTATTATTAAGACTTCTGGTATGGGTGAGAGAATCGGTTTTGATTGGGAGAAGAAGAGACTTAGGTATAAGTAGTTGGAGGTGAATGGCATGGTTAAGTATGCCTTCTTTCTTGGGTGCCAAATTCCAATGCGCCTACCAAATATTGAGGTGGCCGCAAGAAAAGTGTTTGAAAGACTTGGTGTAGAGGCTATTGATTTACTCGGCTACTCGTGCTGTCCAGAGCCAGTGATATCCCGCCTAGTAGATGAAGAGACGGCGCTAGTGATATCTGCAAGAAACCTTACTTTAGCGGAGGATCTGGGCTTAGATATGATGACCCTATGTAATGGTTGCTATGAAACCCTAGCCGAGGCAAATGAAATTTTGAAGCATGATGGCGAAAAAAGGAACAAAGTTAATGAAGTTTTGAGGAAATATGGGAGGGAATATAAGGGTAATATTAACGTTAAGCATGCGATCGAGGTTCTCTATGAGGATGTTGGTCCAGATAATATTAAGAGTTTAATAGTTAGGCCCCAGAAGATTCGTGTCGCATTGCATTACGGCTGTCATCTTTATCGTGAATATGGGAGCACGGATATTATGCGTAAACCTAAGATGATGAGAGAGGTCGTTGAGCGAACCGGGGCCCAAGTAATAGATTATGGTCTTGAGCGAATGTGCTGTGGTTACCCGAGTATGCAAGCCAATGAAGAATTCTCGCTTAAAGAGAGGCTGGCTAGGAAGCTGAGCAGGATTAATAGCGCTGGAGCGGACGCCGTGGTCATGGCCTGCCCAGCATGTATGATACAATTCGAGCTAGGTCAAGTAATGTTAAGGTCCCATGGAATCCAGTTCAGTATTCCATGCATAAATCTTATGGAACTGCTCGCCTTATCGTTTGGAATTTCGCCTAAGGAGTTGCTCCTAGAATTTCATAGAAGCCCCGTTCAACAATTAATTAAGAGATTGGAGGTGTGACCTAAATGCCAGAGAAAGTTTATATTGGGCCTTATCGTCCGCAGCTGGTTGAGCCCGAGCGTTTCGAACTTCTCGTTGAGGGCAACAAAATCATTGATGCGAAGATGGAATTAGGCTACATGCATAGGGGCATAGAGAAACTATTCGCTATGAGAACATATGTGCAGAACTTGGCTTTGGCGGAGAGAATATGTGGAATATGCAGCGGGATACATACGTTATGCTATGCTCAGACTGTTGAAAGGCTTATGGGTGTTGAGGTTCCTGAAAGGGCTAAGTACCTCAGATGCATATACATGGAGCTTGAACGCCTACACAGCCACTACCTATGGTTCGGCATACTAGCCCACAGCCTACATGAGCATGAAGCCTTCGCGAAGATAATGGGCGAGAGAGAAATAATCCAAGATCTGTTTGAATATTTGACTGGAAACAGGATTAACTATGCAATAAACACCATTGGCGGAGTACGTAGAGATATTACACCAGAGAAAGCCGAGAAAATACGCAGGGCCCTAAGGGTCCTCAATCCCCTATCAGATTATATAATGTCGCTCCTAGATGATAACGGAGCCTTCACGAAAAAGACTAAGGGCGTGGGGGTGCTGCCGAGAGATAAAGCTATAGAGGTTGGTGCGGTTGGTCCAACGCTCAGGGGTTCCGGAGTATCTAGCGATGTAAGGAAGGATGATCCATACGCCGCCTACGACAAACTTGACTTCGAGGTTATAGTAGAAAAGGGTGGTGATGTACGCGCCAAAGCCCTTGTCAGAGCAAGGGAGACCTATGAAAGCATAAAGATTATTGAGCAGGCCCTCGAAAATCTCCCACCGGGTGACATATCTATTAAGCCTGGCGAGCCTAAGGTTGGCGAGGAGATTGGTAGGACAGAGGCCCCACGTGGAGAGTTAATCTACTATATTAGATCTAATGGCACAAATATCCCAGAAAGAGTTAAGGTTCGAACACCCTCCTATGCAAATAACTTTGCTATACTTGCAATGCTCCGCGGAGAAAAGCTTGAGAACGCGAGGGCGGTGATAGAGAGCATTGACCCCTGCTTCGCTTGCACGGACCGCGTCACAATTGTCGATGTTAAGACCGGGAAGAGGAAGATTATAGTCTTAAAGTAGTTGGAGGTGGGTTAAAGTGGGTAAGATTTCTGTTTATCGTTTCCTCTCCGCTGGCTGCAATGCATGCGACGTAGAAATCTTAGAGTGTCTCGTTCCGCGCTATGGGCTTGCTAGTCTAGGCGTCGAGGTTGTTGAAGAGCCTGAGAAAGCAAACGTTCTAGTTTTAACTGGTGCTGGAACAATTAAGGGCGAGAAAGAACTACTGGAGACTTATGAGAAAATAAACCCGCCGAAGATAGTAATCGCCGTGGGGAACTGCTCAATCACAAAGAACATCTTTGACAAGGGCTATCCAGTAATTGGTCCGCTTAATAGGCTTATACCAATCAACTATTATATTTCTGGGTGCCCGCCCCGCCCACAGGCGATCATTAAAGCTATAGCCGACATACTCGGCGTGAAAATTGAAGAGAGAGAAGAGTTCTGGCAGACACCTGAGGGCTTCCGTGGTAGGCATGAGATTGATAAGGAGAAATGCATTGGATGCGGTGCCTGCGCCCAGATCTGCACTGCTGATGCGATAGAAGTAAGAGATGGGCCGGAGAAAAGAATTGTTAGGGTTAATTACGGACACTGTACATTCTGCGCCTTCTGCCAAGATGAGTGCCCAACCCAAGCAATAAGGCTAACAGGAGCATACCACTTATTATCAAGTGACCCGCAAAAAGCTCGGGTTGAGAACGAAGTTGATCTATTTACCTGTGCTATATGTGGAGGAATATTCTTCCCACAGAAACAGATAGACTGGGCATTAAAGCGCGTAGTTGAGGAGAAGGTTCCAGCATACAAGGATTACAGCAGCAACATTCATGATGCAATGAAGATATGCTTGAACTGCAGGAGAAAGATAGAGAATATAAGGAAGGCAAAAAGTCTCCTCACAAGACTATCGGAGAGGGCTAGGAGCCTTTAGCATACCCAAAAACAGGCATACTTTTATTTTCACCTTTTTCTTTATTTCTTAAAAATATGATTAAGAAAGAGTTTCAGCGTTTAAGGGGGATTAAAGTTGACTGAAGAAAGTGTATCAGCATATTCTAGAATTGATCCGAAGTTTAGATATGAAGTCGCTAGGATGCCAGGCGGAGAGAAACTTCTGCAATGCTTTCAATGTGGAACTTGTACGTCTGACTGTCCAATCGCAAGGTTTAGTGATAAATATAGGCCTAGGAAAATTATTAGGATGACTCAGCTGGGATTAAAAGAGAAAGTTTTAAGCAGCGATTTCCTATGGCTCTGCGCCTCATGCTTCACATGTACTGATAGGTGCCCACAGGGTGTTGAGGTTGCAAGTGTGATAAGAATATTGAAGAACATGGCTGTGATGGAAGGGCGGATACCAGAAGTATATAGGTCTCTTCTAGCCAATCTAATTAAAACTGGCTATATATATGAGATACCTGAATCGAGGATTAAGAGACGCGAGATACTTGGGCTCCCACAACTACCAAAGGTCAACGTTGATGGGTTAAATAAATCCCTGCGGGGGCTAAGCATCGAAAAGTTCCTTAACGAGCTTCCCAAAAAAGCTCAGGAGGCTGGCGTGTGGGCATGAGCCAGAAATATATAATTTATTTGGGCTGCGCTATTCCCTACAGAGTCTCTTCATATGAGGTTTCCGCAAGGAAAGTTTTGGATAGATTAGGCGTTGAATTAATTGAGATGCCGGAATTTAATTGCTGTGGTCTCCCACTCGAGCCTGTAAGTCACGAACTCACGTTAATTTTGTCCGCAAGAAACCTTGCGGTTGCGGAGCAAAATGGCCTAAACATTTTAACTCTCTGCCCTGGATGCGCTGGCACATTAAAGAAGACTAATAAGATCCTCAAGGAGAATAAGGCGCTTAAAGAGGAAGTTAATAAGCATTTGAAAGAGGATGGTTTAGAATTTAAGGGGGGCATTGAGGTTAAGCATGTATCTCAAGTTTTAATTGAAGATGTAGGGCTAGACAATATTAAGAAGATGGTCGTTAGGCCGCTCAAAAATATTAGGGTTGCCGGACACAGCGGATGCCATCTTTCAAGACCAAAGAAATATATTGAGTTTGAGGATCCTGAGGACCCAAAAACCCTGAAAATGCTCGTCAATGTAACTGGGGCGAAGCCTGTCGAATATAGGGGTGAGACTGAGTGTTGCGGCTCGACTATAGCTGCTATAGATGATAAAATATCGCTGTTTCTTATTAGAGAAAAACTCCTTCACGTCAAAGAGGTCGGAGCCGATGCGCTAATAACTATATGCCCAGCCTGTCACATAATGTATGATGCTAATCAAATGCGAGCTGAGAAGATGTTCGGTGAGAAGTATGATATCCCAGTGTTGCATTACACGCAACTCCTCGGCTTAGCGATGGGTATGCAGCCCGAGGAACTGGGCTTCGACGAACTGAGAATAAAACCCAAAAAAGTTCTAGAAAAAATCAAGTACCCGAATAAAACTTTATAAAGTTTCTCTCTTCTGATCTAATTAGTTTTATTTTTAAAGGATAATTTGGGTTATGCGTTTAAAAATAATTGTTTCAGGTATAGTTCAAGGGGTTGGCTTCCGCCCATTTATATATAGAATCGCGGTTAAGAATCATTTGAGGGGCTATGTTAGGAATAGAGGGGATTCATGCGTAGAGATAATTATTGACGGCGAAAATCAGAATATAGAGAACTTTTTGAGGGATCTTGTCGAAAGAAGACCCCCACTAGCCAGAATACATGAAGTTATAACCACGCCAATTGAAAGATCTGGGGAAGATTATGAGGACTTTAAAATATATAGAAGTTCTGAAGAAACCGAGTTATCAGGCTCAGTTATACCGCCAGATATAGCCATATGCGACGAATGTCTCATGGAAATGCGCGACCCAACGAACCCAAGATACGATTACTTCTTCATAACATGCGTAAACTGCGGGCCAAGATACACTATAATAGAAGATGTCCCATATGATAGAGAGAACACCACAATGCGTGACTTCCAAATGTGTAGCTTTTGCAGGTCGGAATACATGGATCCAGCTAATAGGAGATTCCACGCACAGACCGTTGCATGCCCCAAATGCGGTCCTAAGCCATACCTAGTAGATTCTGATGGTGTAGAAGTTGATTGTAAAGATCCGATCAGAGAGGCTGGAAAACTTGTTTCAGAGGGATACATCATTGCGGTGAAGGGTTACGGGGGCTTTCATATAGCCGCATCAACGCTTTTAGAGGAGCCGCTTAAAAGGCTCAGGATGACAAAGCATAGGAGACAGAAGCCATTTGCAATAATGGCTAGGAGCCTGGAGGCAGTAAAGACTTTTGCTAAAGTTAATCAGTGGGAGGAGAATATCTTAATGTCTTATGCACGCCCGATAGTTCTATTGGAGAAAAGTGAGAAATATTATTTATCTGATTTAGTTTCACCTGGCTTACATAATGTTGGCGTTATGCTTCCATATACTGGGCTGCATTATATGCTCTTTGATCTGATTCCAGACCCAGCATTTGTTATGACAAGCGCTAACCCACCAAACCAGCCAATAATTAAGGATGATGAGGAAGCGCTTAAAAAATTACGTAGCTTAGTAGACTACTTCTTACTACATAATAGGCGGATAGCTCATAGATGTGATGACTCTGTTCTACGTTTACATGGAAATAAAATCATTTTTATAAGGCGGTCAAGAGGGTACGCGCCTGAGCCGATTAGACTGAAATTCAAGACTAAGCAATGCGCGCTTGGTCTGGGAGGCGAGAAAAATAATACGGCATGTCTAGTAATGGACGATAAGGCCTTCTTATCACAGCATATAGGTGATGTCGAGAACCTTGAAACATTAGAATTTCTTGAATCAGCATCTAAAAGACTGATACGCTTAACTAACAGTAACGTTGAAGTGATCGCATGTGACCTTCACCCAAAGTTTGCCACGACAATACTTGCTGAGAGACTTTCCGAGGAAAATAGCTGGCGGATGCTCCAAGTACAGCATCATTACGCTCATACAGCAGCCTTAATGGCCGAGTATGGCCTAAATGAAATTATATCTATATGCTGTGATGGCTACGGTTATGGAGAAGATGGAGGCGCGTGGGGCGGAGAGATAATATTCGGCTCGCTTAGCCCACTAGAATTCAAGCGTCTTGGTCATTTAGAGGAGCAGCCACTTCTTGGTGGAGATGCGGCAACGAAATATCCGCTTAGAATGGCGGCCAGCATACTTCATAAGCGCGTGGATATAGAGGATTGGCTTATAGAAAACAGCGTTCACTTACCGCATGGTGTTAAAGAAGCTCATTTGATACTCTCGCAGCTAAGGAGGGAAGAAATAAAGATTAAAACCACAAGCTGTGGCAGAGTTCTAGACGCTGCTTCAGCAGTTCTCGGCATATGTTATGAAAGAACCTATGAGGGTGAACCAGCGATGAAGCTTGAGTCAACAGCCATTCACGGAAGAAACGTTATTAGCATTGAACCACAGATTATTAGCGGCACAAAATTGAGGACAACAGATATAATGGTTTTACTATTTGAGGGAAGAAATAATTATCCTAAGAGGGATTTAGCCTATTCTATTCACTATTATCTGGCTAGAGGACTGGCTCAAATAGCGGTCAATTTAGCCATAGAGCACGGCGTAAAAAATGTTGGTTTTACTGGAGGAGTTGCATGTAACCAAATAATTACTGAGGAAATACGTAAAGTGGTCGAGATGAACAGATTAAATTTTTTCGCCCATGAGGCTGTTCCACCTGGTGATGGAGGACTATCCCTTGGCCAAGCTATTATAGCGGCGTTCTCTTAAAATTAGGCTGATTCATCCCTATAAGCCTAGAATCCCTTCTTTAATTGCCTTATGAGTCTCCGATATTGGTGCAGCAGTATTCACAACATATATTTCTAGAAGACTGAAGAACCTGCTGAAGAACCTCTTTCTCAAATTTGTTTTCCGCTCATCCTTTACTAACAGATGAGGATTACAAAAGTCAAAGGGCTCAATGCATTCCAGAGCCTCACTTGGCGAAAGTTTACTGAAGACTGTCTTATCCCTCTGGTCCCGCTTTAAAATTATAGCCTTCTTTAAAGTTGTGATGGGAAGAATCTTTTCCTTCCCGACGACCCACCTAACGTTCACTACGGCTCTGCCCATTGGGTCAAATTCAGCCTTGTCAATTAGGTTTTTATACTCGCCCCAAATGTCCGCTATATCCGCCTGAATATAGAAGTTTTTCTCTGATGCAAATGCAAGGGCATTATCACTCATCAGGCGTACGAAAAACCAATCGTCTGAAATGGCACGTATTCCCTTAAGCCTTAAAAGTCCATATGTATGTGTTGTCTTCCCAGTACCTGGTGGAGCTATTAGGCAGACTCCCTGTCCATCCACATCTATACATGCTCCATGAACGGAGTTTATGCCATGCTCATCCTCAAGGATATCGCTTGCCACGCTTAAGGCTATCGATTTAATCCAGCCATAATAATCTACATTTATTAGGAAAGCCGTTTTAGACAATGGATCATACAGCACCCGCATCTCCCCGCCTCTCTCATTCGTGACTACTAGTCTTCCATGAGAGCGAATATTCGCCGACATGGGATAAAAACTTTCTTCCCATCGCTCCTTAACATATTTTATATTGGTGAGAAGTTTGATACAACAGCCATAAATGTCGGCCTTCTCTTCATAAAGAAAGCGGTCACCATACTTCTTCATTAACCTATCTTTTTCCTCGATAGAAATAAGCTCAACATTATATTTCAAAAAGAGGACCCCAGTATATATAGATAAGGCTAGAGAATTTAAAAATATCTGAAATAATAAAGACTAAAGAAAGTATTTATTTTACACCTCCTATATTTTGAGGAGACTGAAGATGTGCTTAGCTGTCCCTGCAAGGATCATTGAGATAAATGGAGATTTGGCTAAGGTTGATTTTGGCGGTGGCGTGATTAGAGAGGCAAATGTATCGCTTGTAGACGCCAAAGTTGGCGACTACGTTCTTGTCCATGCTGGATACGCAATACAAGTTTTAGAGAAGGAGGAGGCTGAAGAAACTCTAATGTTATGGAAAGAGATTCTAGAGACCGAAGAAGGGCGAGAAGGTAATGCTCCTGAAAGGCTTTAGAGATCCAAGACTAGCGAAGAGAATAGTTGAAAAGATTCATGAAATAGCACCTGAAAAGGATACAGTAAAAATCTGTCATGTATGCGGGACGCATGAGTGGACTATATCGCATTATGGCATAAGAAGCCTATTGCCGGAGAATATTGACGTTATAGCTGGACCTGGCTGCCCAGTATGTATTGTACCAGCCTCGGAGGTGGATGAAGCGATCGAGGTAGCGCTGAGGGGGGCCACACTTACATGCTTTGGGGATGCCGCCCGGGTTCCAGGAACACGCATGTCTCCTATAGATGTTAGGGCCAAAGGCGCAGACATTCGAATAGTTTATAGTGTCATGGATGCCGTGAAAATGGCTAAAAAGGAAGCCAGTAAAGACTTTGTTTTCTTTGCAATAGGCTTTGAGACGACGGCGCCTTCAACTGCCTCTGAGATACTCAAGAAGCCACCAAAAAACCTTAGTTTCTTGATATCTCATAGGCTCATTCCACCAGCCATGGAACTCATGCTGGGTATAGGTGATCTACATATAGATGCCTTTATAGCCCCTGGGCATGTCAGCACAATCATAGGGTTAGAACCATACGAGATTTTCCCGAAGGTTTATCGAATGCCAACAATCGTAGCCGGGTTTGAGCCAATAGATGTTCTACTTGCAATATATATGGCCTTAAAGCAGATTAAGAGGCGAATAGCGGTCTTGGAGAATGAGTATAAGCGGGCCGTGAAGTGGGAAGGAAATATTAAAGCCAAAGAATTGATGAAAAAATCTTTTAAAGTTATTGGCGGAAACTGGCGTGGACTTGGCAGGATATCAGATTCTACATTAGCGCTCAGGGAAGAATACTTAGAATATGATGCCCACGAAAAACATGGTGTTAGAATCGAGGGGGGAAGAGATATTCCGCCCGGATGCCAATGCCATTTAGTTATAATAGGAAAGATTAAGCCTACAGAATGCCCATTATTCATGAAAATCTGCACACCACAAAAACCTATAGGATCATGCATGGTTAGCATAGAGGGAACGTGCAGAATATGGGCAGTAACAAGACAATAACTAAAGTCTAAGTCTGGCTAGCAAGCCACCTATAAATAGTCTTTAATGGTATACTTAGGCACTCAGATATTTCCTTAACACTATACCCCCTTCTTCTAAGATCCATGACGACCTTCCTATACTCTTTTCTCTCAGCTTTACTATACCTTGCTTTATTCTCAAAAACTATGCGATCATCATGACCAAACAAAGATAAAGCCAGCGTGAAGGCCCTAAGATAGTTACACTTCCTAATGTAGCCAACAAGCCTAATCTGATAATCTTCGGCGATATATTGTTTAAGCTCCTTTAATATCTCCTCTATTAAGTTAAGATTTACTGTAGAAGTTAACCTAACCTCCACAATTCTTTTCGCGGAATTAATTGACAACGAGTATTTGTTCTCCATTCTAAGCACCTACCTCATCATCTAATTTATCTAATTCTAATATTGAATTAAATTGAGACTTATAAATTTTCTCATTTCTAAAATTTTTTATAATGAGAAAAGTTTATAAGTCTCTTCTCATATTATAAAAATTGAGAAATGAGAAAGAGGTGATAAAAGATGATCCTGAGAAAGAACCTTGAAATAATTGAAAACAAAATAACTGATTGCGGTCCTCCACTAAGACACAACTCCTAATTTTTATTAAATTAATTCCTTGTACAAACGTATCATATTCTTAGTTCGTCCTGAAAAATAACCGTTAAATTAT
>JAWBXL010000007.1:0-31230 GCA_038867895.1 Bathyarchaeia archaeon
GTCTATTGTAAGAATCCCAAGTCAATCTTTAGTAGACAGGTTTTTGCCCCCTCCTAGGAGAAGGCAACCTGGCGTTCTATCGAAATTAGGGACAGATGAAATCTATGAGGTGCTTAGGGCGACCTGGGCTAAAGATAGATTTATAGCTTCGGTTAATGAGCAGGCGAAGTCCGTTATTGAGGAAGTGGATAGAGAGTTTGGGGAAATGTTTGGTCGAAGATACGGTGGTTTGATAGAAGCTTACCGCTGTGAGGATGCGGATTTAGTTATAGTGGCGATGGGCTCGATGGTTGGAACGGCAAAAGATGTTATTGACGAGTATAGGGCGAAAGGTTTTCGCGTCGGTTTAGTGAAGATAAGAGTCTACCGTCCATTTCCTAAAGAGCATATACGCCAAATTGCAAAAAATGTCAAGGTTATGATAGCTATGGATAGAAACGTAGCTTGGGGTTCGCCTGGCGGCGGAGGAAGGATTTTCGAAGATTTAAAATCAGCTTTATATCACGTTGATGACCGTCCATTAATAATGGACTTTGTCGTTGGCCTTGGTGGTGTGGATATTGCCGAGGCTGACTTTAAGTACGCCATTCATGAAGGTTTAAAAGCCCTTAAATCTGGTAAAGTTGAAAAAGAGGTGGAGTGGCTATACTTTGGGCGCCCCTATGATGTTGAAGCAATTCCGTTAACCGCTGATGTTAAGCCTAGATTCACGGATCCACGCTATAAAGGCAGAGTTGTGCTTCCAGGAGATTTATGCTGTCCAGGTTGCGCTTACCCGCTCGCAATGAGGCATTTTATCGAAAACCTTGGGGGGAAAACTATAGTTTCAGTGGATGTTGTGGGCTGCCGGGCGTTAGGACCAACAGTTTTAGGAGTTTGGTGTCAAGCCCTTCTATCGGGAGCCGCATGCTATGCCTCTGGCGTCTCAAGAGCACTTAAAATTCTTGGCAAAAGAGATGATGTTGAAGTAGTATACTGCGGAGGCGATGGTGGTATAGCGGACGTAGGTTTTCAGCCCCTTTCTGGGGCGGCTGAACGCAATGAGGACATACTTGTGGTGTGCCTAGATAACGAGGCATACATGAACACTGGTATTCAAAGAAGCAGTTCAACTCCACTATACGCTTGGACGACGACAACAGAGATTGGCAAGGTTAGACCTGGTAAACCTGAAAATAAGAAAGATATGCCCTTAATAATGGCTGCCCATAATATCCCCTATGTGGCTACAGCAACGGTTTCGCATATTAAGGATCTCATATATAAGGCAAAAAGGGCCTCAGAGATAAGAGGCTTCAGGTACATACACATACTTACACCCTGCCCTACAGGCTGGCGTTTTCCAGCTGAGAAGACTGTTGAAGTTGCAAGGCTTGCAGTTCAAACTGGATATTTCCCACTATTCGAAATTGAGAACGGAAGGAAGTTTAGGTTTACGGTGGAGCCGCTTCAAAAGCCTAAGCCAATAATTGAGTTTTTAAGGCTGCAGGGAAGGTTCGCGCATTTAAAAGAAGCTGAGATAAAGAGGCTTCAGGAATGGGTGGATGCTAGGCTTCTATATTTAAAATACTTAGCTAAATTTAGCTCGTGATGAGTGGTTTAGGTGACCTGTTATGATTGGGAAGAAATGGAAGGTTTTTGTTTTTGCGCCTTATGATTTTGGCTGGGATAAAGATGCTGTTGATGAATGTTATAATCGGCTTAAAAATGAGGGCTGTGAATTAATTTTTGCTGGGCACTTAACAGTCCCGACGAGGGAGGAGCTTCTAGAATTAGGTAAGGATACAGATGCCTTCATGGGCGTTCAAAGTAAGAAGGAACGCATAAATGAAGAGATCATCAAAAACGCTCCCAACCTCCGGATAATTGCGAAGTATACTGTGGGAGTAGATGATGTTGATTTAGAGGCCGCTACAAAGCATGGGGTTCTCGTCACAAATGCGCCCAGCGAATCCACAGTGATAGGTGTTGCTGAAAACACTGTGGCTTTAATGCTTGCCCTTCTTAAGAAGATTCCGTTGAGGGATAAGCTTACAAGAAGTGGTATTTGGCGGCCTAAAGAGATTAAAGGCGTTTATCTCCGTCGTGGGATCACGGTAGGATTTATAGGTTTTGGTAGAATTGCAAGGGAGGTTAACAAGCTCCTTGAACCGTGGGGCGTTAAACGCATAGCATATAGTCCTCATGTTTCAACAGAGACTATTGAGCAGGCGAACGTAAAGCCCGTGGATCTAGAAACTTTGCTTAGGGAATCAGACATCGTGCTCGTACTAACATCTTTAACTTCTGAGAAGTATCATATGATAGGCGAGCGTGAACTTAAACTTATGAAGAAAACCGCTTATCTAGTAAATACGGCTAGAGGGGCCTTAATAGACGAAAAAGCTTTAGTTAAAGCCCTTAAAGAAGGTTGGATAGCGGGCGCTGCTTTAGACTGCTTTGAGAAGGAGCCAATCCAGCCGGATAACCCACTAACAAAATTGGAGAACGTTATACTTAGCCCCCATTGCTCAGATTTCAACGAGGGGGCTGGCGTGGAGTTTGAAGGTGTAAGGATAGCCACCGAGAACGTTTTGAAGGCTTTACGTGGAGAAATCCCATCAAACATCGTGAACCCAGAAGCCTTGCCAAAGTGGATTGAAAGATTCGGAAAAAAATTCTCAAAGACAATAAAAAATAAAAATCTATGATTCATCTACTCGTCATTCATCGTATAATACATTAGTTCCTTAATATTTTTTGGTTTAAGCACCAGCTTGTCTCTTCCGACTTTTACATCTTTAACATTTATAATATCTTGCTCGGAATCAAATATTGGCGGCAAGCTGGGATCCGCGTATGGGCCGCGTTGTCTCCATAAATTGTAAACTTTGTTAACAGGGTAGGGAACTATTTCTCTGTGGGGGTCGCGCTCCTTCATAATCACTGCAGGTTTAACTTTGTCGGGTTCAGGCATTCCTTTAAGCTGCTGGGTCAGCTTAAACTTCTTACTATACTTTTCGATCAATTCGTCTATGGGTCCGAAATCTAGAGCCCTCATGGGACAGCTTGCAACACATATTGGGAGCATTCCCTCCTCAAGCCTATCTATACACATAGTGCATTTTTGAGCCTTTTCATCAGGATTATCACTCGCAAATACTATGGAGCCGTAGGGACAAGCTTCCCAGCATGCTCTGTTACAACAAAGTACAGAGGGATTGCAGTATTCCTCATCTATCAGAACCGCGCCATACTTCTCCTCTTTTATGATAGCTCCAGCTGGGCACGCTTCTGCGCAAACAGGTTTCTCACAGTGGTAACATGGTATTGCAAGGAAGTTCAGTCTCACTTGGGGCCATACACCCTCCTCCCACTCGAAAACTCTCATGTACTTTACTGGGCCTGGTGGAATCTGATTCCACGTTTTGCATGCTATAGAACATGTTTTGCAGCCTATGCATCTGCTTTGGTCATAGAAGAATCCGTACTGAACCATTATTCACCCCTCCATTGCTCAATTAAGTGCTTCTTTTTGATTGGACCATTATACTTCACTATTTCCACGCAGCCAGTTGCCGTCGGCGGGCATGGCGGGCTCTTATCATCATACAGGAATACGGCTGGGCATCCTCCCCAGTCTACACCTTCTTCATCAGGATCGTACCACGCTCCATGGCGTATAATGACTACTCCAGGTGATATCCGAGAAGTCACGTAAGCTGGAAGTATAGCTTTTCCAACATCATTGTAGACTAGGCATAGATCGCCATCATTTATCCCCCTCTTCTTTGCGTCAGCCACGTTAATCCAAACTGTATGCCTATAATTCTCTCTTAAATATTGGCTTTGCCAGCCATATGAATGGATGCGATATCTTGAGTGGGGTGTAAGTAGCATGAGCGGATACTTTTTAATTAATGGATCCTCTATGCCTCTTACGCAGGGTTGATATGTGGGAATCGCCGTCTCGTCTCTCCAATCGTTAGGAACCCATCCTATCCATCTCCCATTATGGTCAAAATGCATCTTTCCTCTTTCCTTCTCATCTAGCATAAAATCACATGCAAACTCTATTTTTCCAGATTTTGTCGAAAATCCTCTGCCCTTAACAACCGCGCTATAGCACGGCTGTAAAGGCTCGTCAAAGTACTCATTTAAGTTAACTATAGGGTTCTTCTTAATCTCCTCAAAGGATGGAATGGGCTTGTCAATTTTTCCTCCATAATATACTATGCCCTTCTCCAACATATCCTTTATTTGCTCGTAGCATATTGCAAAGAAATCTTCTATATCGCTGTCCCAGTTCTCATCGCTTAGGTAGATGGGGAGGAATTTATCCGGTCCTATGCCTAATGCTCTTGCTATCTTTCCGTAAATCCACATATAGTGCTTTGCTTCCCCTCTTGGAGAAACTATCCGTGGAAAGTACTGTAGCATTTCATTAATACATAAAATTTGCGTATCTTCGAATTGATCTAGAACTGGCAATATTATGTCTGAAAACCTCGCTGTAGGAGTCATATAAGACGCAAAGCTAACTATGAGCCTAAGTCTACTCAAAGCTTTTACAACATTATTTGTTGCGTATGGGGCTGTTACTAGAGCGTTGGTTGTTGCTCTGTAACCATAATTTCCATGAAAGAGTATTTTCGGTTTCGGATTTGGATGAGATGGATCACAGTTCCAACCAACTATCCTCCTAAATTCCTCAGTGCTTAACTCTCCTTTCTCAACTTTTTCAAGTAAATAGAGCATTTGGCCGAACCTTGTACTTCTATACATCCTTGGATTTATGTTTGGCTCTCTAGGCTCTCTTTCGGCACGCCGCTCATATAGAGTATAGAAGAAGTGAAAAGGCTCAATTCTAAATCTGCTCCATGGATTAGCTAGGGCGGAGCCTCCTGGCATTGCAACGTAGCCCATCATAGATTGAAGTATAATCGCTGCTCTTGCAACATTTTCTCCGCGGCTTTTCCTAGCCACGCTCCAGTTCTTCCAAAGGAAAGTGGGCTTAGACCTCGCATACAATCTCGTGAGCTCATAAATAGTCTCGGCTGGAACACCACATATTTTTTCAGCCCACTCAGGAGATTTTGGAATACCATCGCCATAGGGGTTATCCTCGCTTTTCGGCTCGCCCATAATATATTTCCGCCACATTTCAAAGCCTTTAGGCTCCACCCACTTCTCAACGAATTCATGATTATACAAGTCTTCTTCAAATAATACGTAGGCCATTGCGCACATCATAGCCATATCCGTGCCAGGCTTAATTGGAATCCACTGGTCAGCAAGAGTTTCAGCAGACGCGCTATACCTTGGATCTATCGCTATTACAGGCGTCCCCCTCTCTCTGGCAAGTCTTATGAAATATGCCACGTTATGACCTGGACCATAATGATGAATGTCAGGAGTAGCCCCCCACAAAATTATAAGTTTACTATTTAAGAGCATATCCGCCGCGCTTCCCCACTCAACGGGAGTGGGATACTTCTTTGAATCTGGCAGTGCACGTGCCTCTGGCGGCACCGCATATTCGCCCATCGCCATACCATACATTAAATGCATGGCTTGCCTCTCAGGGTCAAAAGAGCACCATCCCCATCCTTGAACGCCGCAATCAAGCCAGCCAAGAAGATTATCTATGAAGTAGGTGTCAGGGTACCCTACAACTATCGAGTATTTCTCTCTTCTTTTATTCTCCGTCATTCGTCATAACCCTCCATGCACCTCTTTATCTCTGTGGCGATAATATTGATGGCTTCATCCCATGAAATCCTTATAAAACCGCTTTTTCCTCTGTTTTGAGGGCTCGGGTTTTCGTGAGACCAATCAACCCTTTTTAATGGATATAGGATGCGTTGGGGATGATATATAATTTCAGGCCAGGCGTATGCAACCTCGCATGGACGCTGCTGTAATCTCTGTTTAACGAAGTCTATATCTTTAAGAACTTCATCTTCTCTAGCAATATTCTTGTTATAGCAATCGTCAGGTTCCACACAAATAATCTTCCCATTCTTTATTCGCAGTTTCAGTACGCAACCGCCGCCATGACACATCGGATAACAACCGCTATATTTCACCTCCTCCCCAGAGTGCCTTGCCCTAAGCTTCTCTATAATGTTTCGAACCCTCTCCGACTCCATCAAAACCACCATACTGCTGATAACAATATTTCTGTAAAGAGAATTTATCTTTTACTTGTATTAAAAGGGAATTTACGCTTATTAATGAAGGGTTAAGGTCTCCCTTGTAATTGGGCGAATGAGCGCATCTATAAATAGGGGATAAAAGAGATCTCTTTCCTTATAAGAAAATTAAGAAAATCTAATAAATATTAAAATTGCCTATCTAAAAATATTCTGTGGTGATCAACTTTGCCATTGATCGATAAGTATGGTCCACCTAAGGAATTATGGCCAATAATAAAACTAGATTTTCCAGAGGCTAAAAATTGGCCTCAAAAACTTAATATTGCGGAGATACTGGTCGATGAGAATGTTAGGCTAGGCAGAGGTGGAAAGACCGCTATTCTTCATGAGAACCAAGTAATTACTTATGGCGAGCTCCAGCTAAATGTTAACCGTTTTGGGAATGCATTAAAAAGTCTTGGGATGGAAATTGGAGATCGCATTGTAATATGCTTGCCAAATATACCAGAATTTGTCATTAGCCATTTGGCGATTCAAAAGATAGGATGTGTAAGCGTTCCAATTCATCCTTTGTTAAGAGCAAAGGAGATATCATATATAGTTAATAACTGTGAAGCAAAGGCCATTATATCCGGCTCTCAGATTATTGGAGAGCTTGAGAAATCTAGAAATGAGTTAAAAACTGTCAAGTATATAATCTTGGTAAAAGTTGGTCATGAGGAATTCAAGTTTCCCTTTTTCTCATTTGATGAGCTGATGGAAGAATTTAGAGATAAAACGATGCTGGAATCTGTGCGTGTGGACCAAGGCGAAATAGCGCTTCTCCAATATACTTCTGGCACTACAGGTCTCCCGAAGGGTTGCATACATACACATAGGGATTATCTGGTGGCTGGAGAGTGCTTTGCTAAAAAGGTGATAATGTCTAATGAGAAAGACGTGTGGGGCGGCCCTGTCAGCTTAGCTTTCTCCTTTGGGCACAACTCAATGATAACTAGTCCTATGTTCTGTGGAGGATCTTCTTCATTGTTCGGGGACAAGAGATTTGACCCCATTTTAATGTTTGAACTTATAGAGAAGCATAAAATATCTATACTCTGCGCAGTGCCAACAGCATATAGATCAATGGTTTCTCTTAAGGAAGAGCGTGGAAAATATGATTTCAGTTCGCTTAGGGTTTGCATAACGGGGGGAGAACCTTATCCCCCCTCCCTATACTGGGAGATAAAGAACTTCTTTGGTTGTGAAGTTTTAAATCATATAGGTTCTACGGAGCTCCATTATGCTTTCATATCAGCAAGGTTCGGTCAAGTTAAACCTGGATCTCTAGGCCTTCCAGTGCCAGGGTACGAGGTTAAGATATTTAGTGACGATGGGAGGGAGTTGCCTGTAAATGAGGTTGGGCGCTTAGCGGTTATTGGTCCCACTGGAACACTATATTGGCGCAGAGAAGCTGAGCAGGCTGAGGCAGTTAAAGGCGGTTGGAATTATACTGGTGACTTAGCTTACAGGGACTCTGATGGCTTCTTCTGGTTTGTCAGTAGAGGTGATGACATAATAAAAACATCTGGATATAGAGTATCCCCACACGAGGTTGAAGAGGCGCTAACAAAACATCCAGCTGTATTAGAAGCGGGGGTTGTTGGGGCCCCAGATCCGGAGCGGGGGCAGATAATTAAGGCATTCGTCGTTTTAAAGCCAGATTTCGTCCAGACAGAAGAATTAAAGGAGGAAATTAGAAAGTTTGTCAAAGATCAGATAGCGCCATATAAAGTTCCAAGAGAAATAACCTTTACTAAAGAGCTGCCTAAGACTGAAACAGGAAAAATTAAAAGATCAGAGCTTAGGAGACTAATAGGCAAAACTATATGAAGGAAAAGTCTACAAGATAATCGCCTCAGACCTAGTTAAGGCTTGAATTCTTGTGGCGCTAAAATCTTGATCAATATAATTTTTCAAATATTGTAATTAATTGTGCCTGCCCACTTTTAATTTTATCTGGTTATTGATGCGTAATCTAACTTTAGTTTTTCCCTTATTCTTTTTTCTAGCCGTGGGTTTACTTCTATGCCTATGCATCTCCTGTTTAGTTTTAGGCATGCTTTCATTGTTGTCCCCGAGCCTAGAACCGGGTCTATAACTAAGTCTCCTGGGTTAGACGAGGTTTTTATGCATCTTTCAACTAGCTCGTCTGGGAGCTCGTTTCCGGCTGTTTCCTCGTCGTGGTGGTAGGGTCTCTTGATTATCCAGACGTCTTCTGGATAGTGTTCGGGCTTATTGAACGTGTAATCTTCTTCATCTTTGACTAGGAGGAGTAGATGATAATGGGATGTGACAAACCTTCTTCTGGTGAATACTCCAAACTGGTATTTCCATATTATATGGTTTAGTTGTACGAAGCCAGCGTCCTCAACAGCGTCCAGAACATGCCGAAGATTATTCCAGCCTGAGACTAACCACATGCATCCATTTGGTTTTAAGGCGTTATAGCACCAGTTAACCATCTCTCTAATAAACTTGGGATACTCCTCTTTAGGAACCTCAACATACGAGATGGCGTCTGGCCTCCTATTGTAGGTTTCAAGGTTGCCTTTAAAATTTATTCCGAAGGGCGGGTCAGCAAATATTAGGTCTGCCTTAACATCCAATTTAACGTTCCGGAAATCATCAAAGACTATTAGGTGCTCATCATCAATCTTTAAAATATTCCCAGACCTGCATCTCAGCATCTTTCTAGCACCATTTTACCCTAACTTTATATAATTAAGTAAATCTTTATTATAATACTATGTATGTAATTATTCCCGTTTTATGCGGTCCTAGCCTCTCCCTCCAGCATACATTTATTTTTTCAATGCGCCCAAAGATGAAAATGTTACGTCAAACCACGGCTGTTGGGATGAAGCATTTGAGATTAATGTAAGGGGCACAATGTTAACGCTATCGCTCCCGGCTGGATAGAAGCGCAGTCTATTCTCTGGGGGTCTGAGGCTGTTGGAAAGCTGAAATTATTAATTCCGCTTGGGAAAGGGCTCAGTGCGGTTTACGGTTAAAAAAGGAGGGAATTAGGATGAAGATTAAGCTGGAGGTAGCCACACATATTTCTTATATTCCTCAATTATTCGTGAAATGCGTTCTTTAGGCCATGATTCATCCCATGATAAGCCGAGATCTTCATTCACGACTATTATATTTATATCTGTTTTTAGCGGTTTCCCCTCAATTATAGTCAATATATTACATATTCTGTCTCTTGATCTGCAGTCACCACATTGGCCTGTAACAACGCAAGGAGTTTTTGTAGGTTGGCCGCCGAGCTCCACTCTTAAGCGTGCGTGAGTCGGCGCAATAATATTTCTAATGCGATAGAGAGCCTCATCCAAATCTTTCACTATCTTGTTTCTACCAACAACAACTATTGAAAATTTATGACCGAAAAATATTCCTGAAACCCTGTTTCCCACGGCATCCATGTTTACTAGGCGTCCATCCAAAGTTACAGCATTTGTACCAGTAAGGAATACATCACATAAAGCAGCTTTTCTGAGCATTTCATTATGCTCCTCCCAAGAAATCCCCCTATAAAAACCATTAAAAACTATCCTCCCTCTCCCCCTCAACTCCTCAATGACGCCTATTTGTTTCACAGTAGTTGAATCCCCTATTCCAACAGTAGCTTCCTGCGGAATTAATTCCAAGACCTTATTCTTAGCTTCCTCCCGAGATTCCACATAAAATCCTTTGAAGCCTCTGGACTCAAAGGATTTTAAAAGGGTCTCGATTTCTTTTGTCAACATAAGCATTTTCACTTTACAAATTGATGTTTTGATCTCTTTATTATGATTTCATGCATATTTAGTGTCTCAACAGCCATCTTATATGTAACCTCATCTATCATTCTCCCCTCAAGAGATGTGGCTCCTAAACCTCTCGCTTTAGCCTCTTCATAAGCCTTGATTATTTTCCTGGCCATTTCAACATCTTTTTCTGAGGGCGAGAAGATCTTATTCAGAATTTCAATGTGCGCTGGGTGAATACACATTTTGCCTTTAAACCCTAGGCTTAATGCAATATTTGCCTCTTTAGTTAACCCCTCCTTATCGATTATTAAGCCTAAGAATGGTGTGTCAACAGCCGGAAGCCCCGCAGCCCTTGCTGCTATAGCTAAGCGGGCTCTTGGATAAAGAAGTTCGATTTGGTCAGGAGATATGGAGAAATAGCTCCTCCCGAAGTCACGTAAATAGTCGGCGGCGCCAAATCCTACGGCGCATATGCGCTTGCTGGAAAAGACTATATCGTCCACGTTAAAGATTCCTTTGACGCTCTCAATTAGGGGGAATATTCTAGTTTCAGATAGTCCCTTCTTTTCCTCCTCGCTCTCTATTAATTTTTCTAGTCTTAGTATTTCCTCTTTTGCCTCCGTTTTAGGGAGCATTACAGCATCAACGCCCTTCTGCAGAGCGAATTCAAGATCAATCTTGGTTAGACCGGTCGCTAATCCATTCACCCTAACAATTATTGTATGATCCTCCTCTTTTAACAGTTTAATAGCGTCCCTCATAAACCATCTAGCAGTCTCCTTATCCTCAATAGGGACAGCGTCCTCAAGGTCGAGGATAATGGCATCCGGTCTCTCCCCCCTAGCACTCTGGATGAGCCTCCAATTATTTGCGGGAACAAATAGTATAGATCTTAACAACTCTAAACCCATTTTGCCCACCTCATTTCCTAAGAATCTTGGCGGCTGTTTTGGCTAGCTCTCTAGGATCATCCACCACATATGCTCCAACTTCCCGAAGGGCTCTCTCTTTTTCTTCTGCGGAGTCTCTCCTCTTCTGGATAATTGCACTGGCATGTGAGAATCTTATGCCAGTAGGTAAGGCTCTTCCAGCAATATATATTACGAAAGGCTTTGTGTATTTACCTTCTCTAATCACCTCTGCCACCTCAATCTCCATGACCCCCCCTATTTCACCAAACATTACAACTAAATCGGTCTCTGGATCCTTTTCAAACAGTTCTAGGTATTCAGCGGCAGTTGTGCCCAAAACCATTTCTGTTCCAGTATGAACTGCTGTAGATATTCCTAGTCCCTCCCTGCATACAAGCCATGAAACCGTACTCGTTTGTCCCCCGCTTCTCGATATCACGCCTACGCGTCCCGGCTTAAAAGCCTCATCAGCAAACTCCTTAGCGCCACCGATCCAGCCGCATAAGGCTTTACCTGGGCTTATTATCCCTAAAGACCCGGGACCTATTATCCTAGCACCCTTCTCTCTAGACTTAGCTATTATTGCGAGAATATCATGTAAGGGAACACGCTCAACAGGCATCACTATAGTTTTTATTCCAGCTTCTAGTGTCTCCATTACAGCATCTTTAACTAGAGGGCCTGGAACAAATGTCACGCTTAAGTCCATGGGCCCATGCTGCTCAATTGCCTCTTTAACAGTATTATAAACTGGCACACCCCAAACTTTCTCACCACCACGGCTAGGAGTAACCCCCGCGATGACTTTAGTACCATATTCAACCATCAGCCTAGTTGCGAACTCTCCTGTTCTGCCAGTTATACCCTGCACGAGAACTCTTGTTTTCTCATCTATGATTATCGCCATTCCCCTCACCTTCTATATAGGCACCCCGTGCTTCCTCCTAAATTCCTCTAATCCGTATAAAGGTAGCTCAACCTTTATTGCGCGCCCCCTATGTAACTCGCATTCTACCTCGCACGCCAGACACTCGTTACAAAGCCTTTTAAGCTGATTTGGGTCTCCCGCTAAAGAGACTTTTCCATCTTCTATCTTTAGGCATCCTCTTCCATACCACCTATCAGCCTTTACACATGCGAAGCCGCATGCTGGTGCAATACATTTATCAATATCTATCGTCACTTTTCCAGTCTCAGTCTCAAATGAGAGAACACGTGAGGTCTGCTCCTTGATCTTAGTTTCTGTTACCGGAGTTTCCACCCTATATATTCCCTTTCTTTTTTCCTCTCGGTATTCTTCGACCAGCTTTATTACTTTCTCGGCAAGATACTCCACATCATATATATGCTCTCTGCCATAAAGCTCCAATTTTAGAGAAATATCCTTTAGTCCCTCCATTATAATCCTGTGGGTTTCATATTCCTTATTTCCAGCAATTAGTATTAGCACGGGAAAACCTGGTCTATACTTTGCCTCCTCTCTCAAAGCTTTCACTATGGCATAACCATGATACCACTGCTCTTGATTTGCCATAACTGCCCCTATCAAGCAGTAACCTTCAATTCCAGGTAATGAAAACATGGTTTTTATAGCCCTGTAAACCTTTGAAGCCGTTGGATTTCCGCTGGTGTCAACGTAAGTAGCCAGCTTTAGACCCTTTCGCAATAAAGCGTCGGCAGCAAGCATTGAGGCTCCACCCCCTATACCGTGGAAGGCTATATATCCACCACCCTTTATCTCTTCAATATTAGGAACGAGCTGCACAAAATAGCAAGTTCCCCTGTAATCTCTCTCTTCTATTTTCCATGCGATCTCTTCAAGATCCGTTGGGGGTCTCAGCATATCGCGTGGCATCTCAATACCGAACTCTGGATGCCGAAACACTGAATTATCATCCAATGTTATTCTACAGTCAGCTGCAATAAGCCTACCATCCTTAGTCAGAACAAGCGGGTTTATCTCAACAGTATATGCATCCAGTTTTACAAATAAGTCATATAATTTATATGCGATGTCACTTATAACGGCTATGAGATGGGGCTGGGATACGAGCTTTGACACCATGTTATAAGCGTCTTGATGCTGAAAACCTCGAAGATAATCTACGTTCACAATGGATATTTTTTCTGGCTTTTCTTCAGCTACCACTTCTATATCTATTCCTCCGGCAGTACTAAAAAGAACAACAGGACCCTTAACCTTACGGGAGTCACTAACAGTTATGCTCAAAAAGAATTCGCTTTCTATGTCCAGCTTTTCCTCCACTAACACCTTCTCGACTCTCATACCCTTAATTTCTTTTCCAAGAATATCTTTTGCAGTCTCCTTTGCTTCTTCAGGACTACTTGCAAATTTTATTCCACCAGCCTTAAAACGACCGGTAACTAAAACCTGCGCCTTAATCACAACTGGTCTACTAAGTTTTCTAGCCACCTCCGCAACCTCATCCAATGTAGAAGCCACAGCACCCTCCGGAACAGATATGCCAGCTGTTCGAAGAAGATTCTTGCCCTGATACTCAAAAAGCCTGACCATCTTCCCACCCATAAACTTTGAATCACTAAAATCAACACAATATGTTAATAAAACTTTTATGTAATCTAAAGTTAAATATTTGAGAAACCTTAGGAGGACCTGCCTTGTTATTCTGTCATTGTTGCAGCAACTAGTAGAGTTGAAGAATGATCTGACAGAATGTGGAAAAATTGGACAAAATTTTTATATCCTGAGTGTGATTTTTTTTGTGGGTGTATTTGCAGATGTTGTCGCTTACCCTTTTAATTGCGTCTTTAATTCATGGCATAATTTTAGGCTGTTTATACGCTGTCATATCAATTGGTATGAATTTAATTTACGGCATCTTAGGTGCAAAGAATATCGCTCATGGGGACTTTGTTATGCTCGGCATGTTTACCGCTTATTGGCTCATGACCCTCTATAATATAGATCCTTTTTTAACAATACCTATAACATTCCTCATTTTCCTTCTAATAGGATTCATTTATACAAGATTAATTAGTAAGACGCTTGGCGATATGACTGGCTCAATACTTGTAACATTTGGCCTATCGACGGTTCTAATGAATATGGCGCGGGTAATTTGGGGCGCAGATTTCAGGTCTCCAAACGTTCCCTCCACAATAATTAGTTTTGGTTTCATATCAATTAGCAATCTTTATCTTCTAATCTTTATTGTTGCCGTTGTTCTCACGATTGCACTCCATATTTTCCTTACAAAGTCTAAGATAGGAACCGCCATCAGAGCGGTGGGGCAGGATGCTGAAGCAGCATCTTCGTTAGGGATTCGTATAAAATGGATTAGAACTCTCACTGTGGGAATAGCTATTGGTTTAGCTGGCATGTGCGGCTCCCTCTTTGTGCTAATATATTATACTCATCCATACGTTGGAGTCACTATAACCTTAACAGCGCTTATGATGTGTGTAGTAGGTGGATTAGGTAGTGTAAAAGGCGCATTTATTGGGAGCTTAATAATAGGAATAGCGCAGAATCTCTCAGGGGCCTTCATTCCATTCGGGTTAGCTCCCGTAGTAAGTTTTTTAATCTTTCTTTTAATCCTCATCGTTAGACCCAAAGGTCTTTTCGGAGTATAATCATGTGGAGGAAAAAGGATGGCGAGAATAGGCATTCGGGTAGTAAAATGGATAGTTCCAATATTGTTGGGGTTAGTGATTCCAGTATTTATTCAAGAACAATCTTATATCCTACATTTATTTGTCCTTACCTTTTTATTCGCTCTTTTCGCTCAATCCTGGAATATTCTTATGGGATTCGCTGGACAAGCTAGTCTAGGACAAGCCCTCTTTTTCGGCATGGGAAGTTATTCCGTGGGATTATTAGTGCTCCATTTACCTCATTATTTCAAAAGTAGCCTAATATGGTCTGGCATAATTATTGGGGGAGCTATAGCACTTCTAGTTGGGTTAGCGATAGGCATCATCACCCTTAGAATCAGAGGACCATATTTTGCATTGACAACTATAGCATCCCTAGAGATTGTTCGTCTCATCTTCTTATATACAGAGAATTTCACGCAAGGAGGATATGGAATAGTAATCCCACATCCACCCCAAGTTACAACACCATTCTTCACGATCGACTTTATCGAAAAAATACCGCATTATTACATCACGTTCTTTATGCTACTAGCTTCTTGCATTGTAGTTTCTATGCTATCAAAGTCTAAATATGGTCTACTATTCTTGTCAATAAAAGAGGATGAAGATGCCGCCGCCTCATTAGGCGTTAACTCATTTAAGGTAAGATTGCTTGCAATGGCGGTTAGTGGTTTTATTGCCGGCATTGCGGGAGCATATTATGCAATTTATGTGGGCTTCATAGATCCCAACTTTGAACCTGGAGGCGTGCTCACACTCTTTACTTCAGTAGATGCCGTAATAATGTGTTTAATCGGGGGAATCGGAACCGCGCTTGGCCCACTCATAGGCGCGTTAGTAAAGGTGATGTTAGGAGAATATCTAAGAATAGCTTTTGGATGGAGATCTGGTATAGACCTTATAATATTTGGTGTTCTACTAATAATTTTTTACCTCTTTGTCCCCAAAGGTATATGGGGTTCTATTCCTCTTATTAGGGAAAAGAGGCTATTCAAGTTGAAGAGATAACGCTGGACCGATTAGAATAAAATTGGGCAGTCTATTTTTCGGAATATCTTCGGTTAAATATCATGTTTTATAAATCCAAAAACTTACTCTAAAGATAGTGGCCGTTTTTGCCCGCTATCAAAATTTAAGTAAGATTTAAAACATATATAAAAATATTTTCTATGAAAAGTAAGGATAAACTTATCCTTATATGTGATGATTGAGTTACTTTTACCTAAAATTTATATAGTGAGAGATTAATTTTTTTATTGGTGTTTAAAAATGAGAGCTCTAGAAGCTGGTTTAGCTGCTATCGCTGTGATTGCATTAATACTTTCTTGTGTCGCCATGTATTACGCCTCTGTTCCGACGGCCGCTATATCCGGTTTAGGTGGCGAGATTTCTAAGTTGAAAGATAGTATTAATGCCCTTTCTAAAGATTTAAGCGCGTTAAAGAAGGATGTTGAAGCATTAAAGGGTGCTCCGCCGCCCCCACCACCTGTAGAGAAGCCTCTTTTAGAGGGATTTGTATTAAGGGTTGGTGTTGTCCAACCATTAACTGGAGCTTTCGCCTATGAGGCTGAGTCCGGGCTTTATGGTATGATGATGGCTGCTGAAGAAATTAACGCCGCTGGTGGCATATTGGGTGCGAGGATTGAGCTGTTCGTCGAAGACTTCGGCGGCGACCCCAAGGTCGCTGCGACAGCCGCGGAGAAGCTAATCACAGTAAATAGAGCTCATATTCTCCGAGGCTCTTATACAAGCTCTTCAATGTATGCGATAATGCCCGTGGCTGAGAAATATAAATGCCCAGTTCTCACAGTAGGCTGCAGTGCCAAGGAGCTCGTTGAGCAGGGGTGGAAGTACATTTTCAAGACGGCTCCGCTAAGCCAAGATTTTGCTAATGTGAGCGTAATCTTCCTAAAAAAGGTCATTGAGCCAGAACTTAAGCCCCTGATAGGAGGAAGGCCCCTCAGAATAGCCATATTACATGACAAGGGCTTAGTAGCCGTTTCTGATAAAAACGAGTTTCTCAGGTTTAAGGATATGATTGCGCCAGAGTGGGAGATTGTAGCTATAGAAACCTATGATGTAGGATGCCCAGACTTTAAGCCAATCATAGAGAAACTTAAGGCATTAAATGTAGATGTTGTCGGCATGTCAAGCTTTGCTGGGGATGGCGCCTTAATCTTAAAGCAGTCTGCAGAGCTGGGCTTTAAACCCTATGTGTTTATCGGTATTGGTGGTGGTGGGACTCAAGCGCCTAAATTTATAGAGTTATCTGGGCCGGTAGTCCAGTACTTCTTCGGCGGAAGCGAGTACTGGCCTGATAGACAGTACCCCGCTCCTGAAAAGGCAAGAGAGTTTGGTGGAAAATTCTATAGGAAGTGGGCTCGCCCATTAGACTTCCAGTCATGGACTGGCTATGCTGGCATGTACATGATAAAGCAAGTTATCGAGACGGCGGCAAAGAAGAGTCCAGATACTGTTAAAAAGGCCTTTGAAAAGGATGATGTGGCGACAATACGTGAGATTATTAGGGAGGGTCTTGCGACACAGAAATTCTACTTCGATTGGGTTGGAGAATTATACTTTGATAGTAAAGGGCAGATGAGCAGTGTCGTATGTGTAACTCAGATTCTTCCCGCCACTCCAGGAGATATATGGTCGGTGCATGGCTTAACCTTCCGCACAGTCTGGCCACCGCCATATAACATTACTACACCAGTATTTCCATGGAAGAAGTAGAAGTAAGTTTAAAATACAGTCCCTTTTAATTTTTTATTCTTTGGAAATCTTTTAAATATTTTAAGCTTCTGAAGATTTAATTGTGGTGGTGTCTCAAAAATGAAGATGAAGACTCCATGGGTACATGAGATGAGCTGGATAGAAGTTAAGCAAGCGATTCAGGATTCAGGAGGAATCCTTATAATACCGGTTGGAAGTTTGGAGCCATGGGGTGATTTGCCAACCGGATGCGATAACTACCAACTTATGGGCCATATAAAGAAAGTCATAGAATTAGCGGAAATTGATCCGCAAATTAAGCAGCTACTTATTTTGCCTCCAATACCAGTTGGCCATCAACCATATATGGCTGATTTCCCTGGCACAGTAAATATACGCTTTAATACGCTCAGGGAATTCTATAAGGATATAGCTGAAAGCTTCGTTAGGTATGGTGTCCTTAAGTTTCTTTGGGTTTCCGGGCATGCTGGAAACATTCCTCCCATCATCGACGTAGGCAGAGAGTTAAAAGATAAGTATGGCGCATTGACCGTTATTGATCGCTGCTGGACAACAGTATGGGAGGAGAAGGGGCCCGCGTGGGCTGATCCGCGCAGAGGCCATGGAGGCTGGGATAGCTTGCCAATCCCAGAAATCCCGCCAGAAATACTCAAGAAAGCCGATTTAAAACCCATTCCTAAGGGAGACAAAATCTACTTCTGGGGAACGGATGACTTTGCTCAGCCCGGGTGGGATGATGCTCTTGGCGTTATGACGGCTAAACTGAAGGCAAGTAAAACGGCTGATGGAAGGCTAAGAACAGTTTATATTGTTGCAAGCTTCCAGGAGCTAGCGCCCTATGGCGGATGGGGCGACCCTACATGTGCCACCGTAGAGGAAGGTCTTCAGGAGCTGGAAATTGCCGCAAAGCATACAATAGAGGTCATCAAAGCCATGATGAAAATTAAAGTCCCAATAAAATCCTATCCAGTCGACAACATAAAGCAATTAGAAAAACTGTAACTTAATTTATTTAGCCTCTCCTTTTTTTATAGTTGTTACACACCGATTTCTTGATTTCTAAAAAGATTTATATTATTATGGCGCTTACAAGGATAAGGTGTTTACATGTCTGATCTGATAAGATTTTTGGCGGAAAATGCTGTAAAAGTGCAATTCAAGGATATCCCACCAAATATTGTTGAATTTACTAAAATATGTATACTTGATACTCTGGGCGCGCTTATAGCTGGCTTCGATTCACTTGGCTGTTATACGGCAGTAGAGCTTGTGAGAGAATGGGGTGGCAAGCCCGAATCAACTATCCTAAGATATGGCGTTAAGGCCCCATGCCCCGCCGCAGCTTTTGTTAACAGCATTTTTGCCAGAGCCTTAGATTTTGAATCTGCTGCTAGGCCAGGCTTACACCTTAACGCATCCACTATTCCAACAGCGCTTGCGGTGGGTGAAATGCTGGGCGCTAGTGGTAGAGACATAATTACCAGCATGGCGGTAGGAGAGGATTTAGCCCTTAGAATTAATCGAACTACAAATTATGGCATAACATATAATGGTTTTGATCCAACTGGAATATGCGGAGTATTCGCTACAGCGACGGTTGCTGGAAAACTTTTAGGCTTAAATGAAAATGAAATGCATAACGCTCTTGGAATAGCCTTCAATAAAGCTGCGGGAAGCTTCCAAAGCAACATCGACGGATGCCTGGCGATCCGCTATATACAGGGCTTTACATCCTCTTCCGGAATCATCTCCGCTATTTTAGCCAAGAAAGGAGTCACAGGCCCCATCAATGTGCTTGAGGGAACCTATGGATATTATAAACTATTCTCAGAGGGGAAATATGATAGAAACTCGGTTCTTGAAGGTCTCGGTAAAGAGTTTCTCGGCCCAAGATACACTATGTTTAAGAGATGGCCTAGTTGCGGTGCAACTCTATCGGTGATAGATGGAACTTTAGAACTTAAAGAGGAATATGGAATAAATGCAAAAAATATAGATGAAGTGATAGTAACCGTAGGTCCTTACGCATATAACTTAGCTGGTCAACATTTTATAGGCGCAAAAGACCCTAGAATAAAGGCGCAGTTCAGTCTCTATTATGCTGTATCCAACGCCCTAGTTAGGGGGAGACTAAAGCTTGAACATTATACAGAGAAGTATATATTTGACCCTGAAATCCAGAGTTTCTCCCAGAAAGTTAAAATTGTCGAGGACAAGACAATAGACACAGAGTTTAGGGCTGAGGTACAAATTAGATTAAAGAATGGTGATGTTTATCGTAAAGTTTGCGGTCCCCCAAAGGGCCACCCAGAAAATCCTATAACGCGAGAAGACATAGCAATAAAATTTAGGGATTGCGCAACATTTTCATCAAGGCCCCTTTCAGAGAGACTTATAAAAGATATCCAAGAGAAAATCTTTAACTTAGACAAAATAGAGAACATTAAAGATGTTATTGAGATGCTTTCTAGCTAATTTGCTTATTAAGCAATGATAATTAAAAAGTTGAAAATAATTTTTATGTCTCTTTTTCTAGTATTATCTTGCCTAAATAAACATCGTTGACGGTTCTCACGTTGAACCTGCATGGTTTATATCCTGGCGCTTCGATTAGAACTGTATAATCAGCATTCTTTTTCAAACCCTCGAACTCAAAATCGCCGAAGAAGTTCGTTTTAGTCTTTTGTTGTTCTCCATCAGCGCCAATTAAAGTTACAGTGACCCCCTCCGCGCACTCTTTAGTATCACCATACATTATAGTGCCCGCAATAAACCTCTTAGGCAAATTAACATAAAATATGTGGCCTCTAAGACCGAACTCTTCATGAAAGATTTCCGCCTTAACGGAGGATAAAATCTTGGAGATTTTACTGTTAGGGTTGTCAAGATCCCCAAATATTAGTGCGTCTGTTGGGCATACTTCTGCGCAACGGGGGTTCTTCCAACCAGAATCTAGTAAATGTGCACAGAAAGTACATTTTTGAGGAAGTTTTCTCTCCTCATTCCAATAAATAACTCTATATGGGCAAGACTGTAGTAAATCTTTCCGGCCAACAGCTTTTTCTGGATCAATAATGATGATTCCATCTGGGCGCTGATATACGGATCCGTCGCCAGCCACTTTAACGCATGGCGCGTCCTCGCAATGCATACATAAGACTGGAATGAAACTCATTTTAACTTTCGGAAACCTTCCTCTCTCCCTCTCAATTATTCTTATCCAAAAGTGGCCAGATGCGGGTTGAGACGCCGAGTATCCAAGCTGTTCATTACCAACATGCTCGTCTTTGCATGCTAAAACGCAATTATAGCAGCCTACGCATCTTGATATATCTATTAACATTCCATACTTAACCATCAATTATCCCTCCCACTTCTCAACTTCTACGCGTACTCCGTTGACGACCATCCCTGGGGCATTTTTCGACATAAATCTTGAAGGCGTTAGGAGATTCATACACCCGCCTCTATCAATGCTGCCCGGCTTCCCAGGCTCTAATGGATCATATTTTGCGGATGCGTGATAGGCATGAACAACGCCCGGTCTTACTCTCTCTGTTACCACAGCTATGCATAATACTGCTCCTCTATCATTGTAGACTTTAACTATATCCCCATTTTTTATGCCCCTGGCTTCAGCGTCCATAGGATGTATTCGGAGCGGCCACCATGCATACCCGTCTTTTATAATGCGGTGTCCAGGGATCTCATCCAGCCATGGGCATTTATTGTCATGATGAGTATGGTAACTATATCTGGCGTGAGGTATCAATAACAAAAGTGGATACTTTTTCGCTAATTCCGGATCGCATATCTCCCATGGAGAAATATATCTTGGAAGCGGAGGTCTCTCTGAATCGTCTGGGAAATGCTTCAATAATGATTGAGAAATAAATTCTATTTTGCCACTATATGTAGCCAGCTCATGAGCCTTCTCTGTCCCGCGTTTCGGGTTCCCCGCATCTGGTGTATCATCCGGCCGCCCCTCATAAAACCAACGCAAGCTAACCGTACGCTTATGATCTTTAGGTGGAGGCGGAACTACGAAGTAACCCTTTCTCTTGAACTCTTCCCATGTAGTATAGTTTGGTAGTGAGGAATTATAAAATACCTCCATAATCCATTCCTCTATAGTCTTGCCCTCAGTATATTTTTCTTTGAAGCCGAGTCTATCTGCTAATTCTGAGTAAATCCAGTAATCTGGCTTCGACTCCCATAACGGCTCGATGCACTTCTTCTGGTATACAATGATACGCCATCCGACTCTCGATATAGAAAGATTCTGACCGTAGCCGGGGGGCTGATACCTCATACCAGCTCCGCTAGAACTCCATTCAGAAATGTCTTCCTGCTCAAAATTTGTGCATGCTGGTAAAATTATGTCGGCAAAGCGGGTCTCAGGTTGCCACCAACAATCTTGTGCAACAACAAACTCTAAACTAGGACTCTGATACATCTTTACCCACCTATTAGTCTCCGTCATTGTGCTAATAAATGATCCACCATGACGATAAAGCATCCTAATTGGCGCCCCTCCCGGACCGGGATCCGGACACACGTAGCGTTTAAATTGCTGCTCAATCGATTCACCGCAAAAGCCCTCACCCAACCAGTGAACTGGCGGACACAAAATTGCCTCGGGTAAGAGTAACCTGTAAACCCGTTGGGATACAGGATTTACTGGCTTATTTTTGGCTACGATGTTAAATGCGCCCCTTGCACTGGAATACCCTGGAAAATCAAAGTACCAATCCATAGGGGCAGCCTGCGCGGCTCCGCCCCATATATTGACGCCGGGTTTTCCAATCCCCTGCATAGCCATTAACAGCACCATCAATCTAGCCCATTCGTGGGCGTAGGGTGTCCTGCATGCCCCTCCTGAACCACCAATTGATCCACATGCGAGTATAGTTCTTCTTCTAGCCCACTCTTTAGCAAGAGCCCTTATATCAGATGCTGGAACACCACAAATTTCTTCAGCCCACTCGGGGGTTCGAGGAACCTCGTCTTCTTCTCCGAGTATATGTTTTTTAAACTCCTCAAAACCAACTGTTCGGTTCTCAACGAACCATTTATCATATGTTCCTTCTTTAATCCATACATATGCTATTGCTTCGGCAAGCGCTGCATCGGTTCCAGGATATGGAGCTAACCATTTATCCGCTATTACAGCGGCCGTATAATTACAGTAGGGATCTATAAAGACCATTTTTACGCCTAATTCCTTTAGCCAGAAACGCCATCTCGCGCTTTCTTGTCCAGCGTAAGCCCCCACAGTAGTATTAGGATCAACAGACCAGAATACGATCATCTCAGTATTTTGTAAAGCATCTTCCAGAAGATCAAAGTTCTTAACATGGCCGAGCGACCAATAGTAACCCCATGTGTGAATCGCGCCCCAATGCCATCCCTCCCAGCTGTCCGGATTATCGAATACGGCAGTGTAGCCAAGCATATTCCAGAACCTTGCGAAGGGCCCAGTCTTATACGTCAGTAGCCCCCAATTATGGTGGGAAGAGGTGCATGCCGCAACAGCTGCTGGACCATACTTTTTCCTAATCCTCTGTATTTCACTGGCAACTATATCTAATGCTTCTTCCCAACTGATTCTTTCATAACCAGATTTCCCCCTATTCTCCGGGCGCCTATCGCCTTCGGGGTCAAAGTCAACTCTTTTCATAGGATATCTGAGTCTATTATCAGAATACACCCTCATCTTCTCAGTTAAAACATAAGGTGCTATATTAGCCATTCTTGGAGGCGAAAATATTTTTCCCCGGGCCTCTATCTCCCATGGCTGCGGGTCTGTCTCATCAAAGATTAAAGGTCGAATTCTCGTAATCCGTCCGTTTTTAACGTAAACAAAAACGGGGCCTCCGACCACGCATTGAGTGAAAACTTCCTCCATAAATAATCCTCCTTCAAATTTTTACTGTTTTAGTTTTATTTTTCTAATAAAATTTTTGTAATCCTTTCCCTCCTTTAATGAAATATTTTGAATATAGGGGATAATCAAGTTTTTATTTTTCTAGGTCTATTGATTGCTTATTTCACAGTTCTTTATATTTTCTGATGAATCTTGGTCTCTAGCACAAGGTTTTTCTTTTAAATACGCTAAACTAATCTAATTTATTGCTATTAGCCCTAACGGGGATCTTTAGAAAAAAATTAAATAGGATAAGAATTTCTCATAATTAGTTGGGGGAAGCTTTTAATGGCGTTGCTCGAAACTAAGAGTCTATCGAAACACTTTGGTGGAGTTATTGCCTTAGATAACGTTGACTTAAAAATTGAGAAAGGAGAACTTGTTGGCTTAATCGGCCCGAACGGTTCTGGCAAAACAACCTTTTATAATTGCGTTACAGGCTTTTATAAACCTACATCTGGCAAGGTCTTCTTTGGCGGGAGAGAGATTACAGGCTTACCGAGCTATAAGGTATGTAGAATGGGTATTGCGAGGACTTTTCAGATTCCACGCCCATTTCTGGGGCTAACGGTCCTTGAGAACGTGGCTGTTGGAGCGCTAAGCACCGGGCTTTCATTAGATGAAGCGAAGGAAAAAGCTAAGGAGATACTGAGCTTTTTAATGATGGATAAATATACCAGCTTACAGACAAGTAAATTAAACTTCGCTTACAGGAGAAGATGTGAGATTGCAAGGGCGTTAGCAACAAATCCAAACCTATTATTGCTTGACGAAACTTTTGCTGGCCTAAATCCGGCGGAGATCGATGAAATGGTTGAGGTTGTTAAGAAAATCTGGGAGAGGGGGATAACTATTATGTTGACTGAGCATATAATGAAGGTAGTAATGTCTCTTGCAGAGAGGGTAATCGTTTTTAACCAAGGTAAATTAATTGCCGATGGAAGCCCGAAGGAAATAGCAAGTAACGAGGAGGTAATCGAAGCTTATCTGGGAAGAATTGTTTAAAGTAAAAATTTTAGGGAGTTGAGTAGATATGCTCAAAGTTGAAAATGTGGATGCAGCATACGGGGATTTACAGGTTTTGTGGAGTGTCAGCTTAGATGTCTTAAAGGGGGAATTTGTATCCATCATTGGGAGTAATGGTGCTGGAAAAACAACTCTCCTAAAAACCATAAGTGGAATGTTAATGCCGAAGAAGGGTGGAATAAAGTTCTTTGAGCAAGATGTAACTTTCTTAGAGCCGCATAAAAGGGCAGCCCTTGGAATCGGGCATGTAATGGAGGGTAGAAGACTTTTTCCATATTTGACTGTTGAAGAGAATCTTAAGATGGGTGCTTATTTAAAGGAAGCTTGGGAGAAAAGAAAGGAAACCCTTGAACTAGTTTTTGAGCTCTTTCCAAGATTGAAGGAAAGGAGAAAACAACGTGCAGGAACATTAAGCGGTGGAGAACAGCAGATGCTTGCTATTGGAAGGGCATTGATGCTTAGACCAAAATTACTCTTACTAGATGAACCCTCACTTGGGATAGCGCCTAAATTAACCTTGTCAATATTTGACACAATAAAGAAGATAAACGAGTACGAGGGGGTAGCCATCCTACTCGTTGAACAAAACGTGCATATGGCGCTTAATATTTCTGAGAGATCTTACGTACTTGAGAATGGAAGAATAGTCCTAGAGGGAGCCTCAAAAGAACTTCTAAATAATCCGCGGGTGAAAAAAGCCTACCTAGGAAGATGATTTCCCCTCAAACTTAAACGTTTTTATGTATGAGAACAAACACTTTACATGACTTTGTCCTTAAATTTCTTTTTATGCTTTTTGGATCTACAGATGACTACATCTCCACAGGTATGTCTATATATTCTTTCCCCTTCTCCTTTCCATTCTATGGACGAAAGATTTCCTCAATCAGATAGATTTTTATATGAGTCAACTCCTAAATTGAAAAAAGGGAGTGTGACGAAAGCGATGAATAATCATGCCGTAACAAAGATTCAAGCAGCGGTTCTTATTGTAGTGGTTATTGCGGCGGTGTTGGGAGCGATTTATTATTATTTGACGCTGTCTCAAGGACCCACCGTTCCAGCTCCAGACGCTATAAAAATCGGTTGGGTTGCTCCATTAACTGGAGCGGGTGCTCCACACGCTAAGCCAGTTCCATGGGTTGCTCAAAAGATGGAGGAGGCCATCAACAGTAAAGGTGGAATTTATTTAAAGGATTATGGAAAGAGAATACCCGTAAAAATAATTCTTAAGGATTGTCAAAGTGACGCTAGTATTTCCGCGTCAGTGGCTGCTGACCTAATAACCAAGGAGGGCGTCCACTTATTAATTGCGACTTTCACTCCAGCCTTCGTCTTGCCAGCCATTACGCAGGCTGAAAAATATGAGGTGCCTTGTCTTTCATCGATGTGTCCCATCTTATCATGGGCTGAAGGCGGACCATACAAATGGACATTTGATGTTCACTTTGCCGAAGTCTTTATGATAGAATCCCAGGTTAGGTTAATCGCTAGCATTATAGGCAAAACAAATGGGGTGATAGGCACACTCTATCGGAATGACGTTGACGGGATCAAGTTCTATAATATCTTCAGAGAAAGAATCGATGTAAACAAAGTGCCGTACAAGAAGATAGTTCATCCCGGGTTCCATGACGTGAACACTAAGGACTTTGGTTCCGTCATTCAGCTCTTCAAAGCCGAGGGAGTTGAAATAGTCATAGGTAATAGCGCAACCGTAGAGTTAAATGCCTTCTGGACGCAGAGTAAAGAGCTAGGATTTAAACCAAAGTACTTCATAACGTCGAGAGGGTTTAACACTTACTCGCAAGTTAAGACTCTAGGCGGAGACCTGCCATTAGGAATCATGTGTGAATGGCACTGGAGTAGAGAGCTACCATTTAAGTCAAGCATAACGGGACAAACTGCAGGGGAGTGGGCTGACCTTTATGAAAAGGAAAACAATGAGTTTTACCAAGCAAGCATAGGTTATCTACATACGCTTTTCGAGATAGCTATGGACGCCTTTACAAGGGCGGGGTCCGTTGACAAAGAAAAAGTGAGGGACGCCATAGCTAACACTGACTTAAACACGATCTTTGGCCGCATCAAATTTAAGGAGCCTATACCCTCTGAGCTTCAGCCCCTGTTTGCGAATTACTCAAATGTCGTTGCAATGAAAGAACACTGGCATTCAACGCCTGTCTTTATAGGACAATGGGTTCGAGGAACAAAGTGGGACTGGGAAAACGTTATAGTTTATAGCATATTCAAAGACGTTTCTGTAATAGTTCGTGAGCCAATACCCGCAGGGGGTTAAATTTATCTACCCCCCTCCTTTCTCTAAGGTTAGATGGAAAACAACAAAACTTTGAAGGAGAGCATCGACGAGTTGATGCTTGAGGTAAAAAATTTAACGAAATCCTTTGGATATATAACTGCAGTCAAAAATTTTAGTTTCGAAATGGATAAGGCAGAAATTTTAGGTTTAATAGGCCCTAATGGTGCTGGTAAAACAACACTCTTTAATCTTTTATCTGGGGTTATAAAGGCTGATTCCGGAAAAATTATTTTTCTTGGGCGTAATATCACCAATATGCCGCCTTATAAGATTTGTAAACTTGGGATAGCGAGGACCCATCAGATCCCTAGGCCGTATGGGAAGCTTATTGTGACGGAGAACGTCATGATTGGCAGTTTATTCGGGCCGGGAGATGATATTAAAACTGCACGGGAAAAAAGTTTGAAGGTTCTTGAATTTGTTGGGCTACAAAATAAAAAGGATATGCCTATAGGCATGTTAACAGCTTTTGAAATTAAAATGTTAGAGATTGCGAGAGCTCTTGCCGCCGAACCAAAACTTTTATTGCTTGACGAGCCCTTCGCGGGCTTAAATCCAGCCGAAATTGACAATTGTAAGGAGCTTGTAAAAAGAATTAGGGAGAACGGTATTTCCGTTATATTAGTAGAGCATAATATGCGGGCGATACGGGGAACAGTTGATCGTGTTCTTGTAATGCATCAAGGTGAGAAGATAGCGGAGGGGACTTTTGAGGAGATAGCCAAGGAACCCGCAGTCATAGATGCATATCTTGGAAGCTTTCCAGTCATGTAGGGGGTTAATGAGTTGCTAGAGGTAATGGATCTCGACGTGTATTATGGCGACCTACATATTTTGTGGGGCTTAAACTTTAAAGCAAAAGATAGGCAGATAACGGCCGTAATAGGCCCTAATGGTGCTGGTAAGACTACGCTTTGTAAAACCATAGTGGGTTTGGTTTCGCCTAAATCAGGGTCCATCATATTTGAGGGTGAAAAAATAAATCATTTATCGCCGGTTGAGAGGATTAGAAGGGGCATAACAATACTTCCAGAGGGAAGACGTTTATTTGGTAATCTATCTGTGAAGGAAAATCTTGAGCTGGCTTTTTATCCCTTCAAGGAAGAGAGGAAGAAAATACAAGACCGCTTAGAGCAGGTTTTCAACATTTTCCCCATTTTGAAGGAACGTCAAAATCAGCTTGCTGGCAAATTGAGTGGTGGTCAACAGCAGATGCTCGCTATAGCAAGGGCTCTTGTTACAAATCCAAAGTTGTTGATAATAGATGAATTATCGCTGGGTCTCGCGCCGAAAGTTTTCCTAAGCTTGCTAGATATTGTTAAGAAAATCAGGGATATGGGCGTAAGCGTTATATGCATAGACCAGAATGTTAGACAGCTTCTTGAAGTTGCCGATTGGGCGTACGTGCTTGAGAGCGGTAGAATAAGAATGGAAGGCGATCCAAAAGAATTATTAAACAGTAAGTATATATGGGAAACCTATCTGGGAGGTCGTTAAGAATGGATATGCTAGTTTTATTATCCCTAATAATTCGTGGTATAACTCTGGGCGGGGTTTTTGCATGTTTAGGTCTCGGCGCCTTTATATGGCGTGGCGTAATGAGAATCGTTAACTTGACGCATGGAGATTATGCTGTTCTCTCCGCCTATCTATGTTTTGTCTTCTTAACATTCTTCAGAATTGATCCTCTTCTCATCATGCCTTTAATACTCGTGATAATGTTCTCGCTGGGGTTCGCCGTTCAAAAATTCTTCATCAACAGATTTCTCCCTGGAGATATAACTCGGGTTGTCTTAATAACCTTCGCTTTAGGCTTCATCATCAAAAACATGCTACAGCTAATCTTCACAGTTGATGAAAGAAGCTTATATCTTGCACATTATCGTCAAGCTGTGGGGCTTGGTCCTCTGGAGGTTCCCCTTTTGTATTTAATAAGCTTAGCATTTGCGTTTGTTGTATTCGTCGCCCTCCACTTGTTTTTGAAGAGAACATTGCTTGGTAAGGCTATGAGAGCAATACCTGTAGATGCCGAGGCAGCTAAAATGCTGGGAATAGATCCCAAGCAGGTTTACAATTATGCTATGGGCCTCGCAACAATGCTGGCTGCGGTAGGTGGAACAATTTTAGGACTGCTTTATCAGTTTTCCCCAGCATCAGGCTTTGAATATATGAGTCTCGCAATCGGGGTGGTTATAATTGGGGGCTTCGCGCATGTCAAAGGCACGATCGTCGGCAGTCTGATTCTGGGGCTGGTTTATGTTCTCTCAGGCTTCTTCTTTGGTATACTCTACCAGACCGTTGCCGTATATTTAACTATTCTAGTTACTCTGTGTATACGTCCTACAGGAATCTTCAAGAGTGAGGAGTAAGCCATGAAGAGTGTTACTATGTATCCAAAAATTAAGAGACTTCTCCTAGCACTAGTAATAACTATAGCCCTTCTGTCAGTAATTCCATCCATAGCGGGCAAGACCGTTTTGATGGACTTAGTTCTAATCCTATTCTATATGGCGGCGGCCCAGTGGTGGAACTTCATGTCTTTCCATGCCGGCATGGTTTTTCTGGCACCTCAAATGTTTATGGCTATTGGAGCCTACACCACGATCGTGTCAATGCTATATTATGATATTCCTTTCTGGGGCGCCTTTCTATTGTCTGGAGGAATTAGTGTTTTGATCGCCGCAGGCTTAAGTGTTCCGCTGCTGAGAATGAAAGGCATGTACTTTGCTATAGGAAGTATAATCGCTGGAGAACTTTTTTCCAAGGTCTTCAGCGTATGGGATTATGTTGGAGGCGGAGCAGGAATGACCCTCCCAAGTAGGCTTTCTCTTCCCCTTCCGGTTCTATATTACTGGGCTCTCTCACTAGCTCTCATCTCAACTATCGCCGTGTATATTGTTTATAGATCTAAAATAGGATACGCTTTAAGAGCTATTGGCAGCGATGAGTTGGCGGCAACAGAGTTCGGGATAAATGTTTTCACTTTTAGAACACTATGCTTTATTCTAAGCGCCCTCTTTTTAGGCTTTTCTGGAAGCATCTACATACAGTATACAAGCTATATAGATCCATTCGTCGGCTTTTCAGTCCTATGGTCCATTACCATAATATTTATATCCTTTGTGGGCGCGCACGGCAGAATATTTGGCCCAATTCTAGGCTCAATAATCTCCGTCCAATTAACAAGCTTCACAACAGGATTTGCTGGTTTAACTCAGCTCATCCAAGGAATAGCAATACTAATCATAATATTCCTATTCCCTGACGGAGTTTGGGGTTGGGTCTCTAAAAAACTAAAAATTCCGGTTCCATTTTAAAACAATAGATTGTTATCAAGCCATCATTTATCTCCTTTTACCCCTCCTTATATTTTGAAGTCTAAAACGGGACCGCTGCCTTCCAATGATACTGGCTGGGGCCATTAAAAAGGCTTATAAAAAAGAAGTCGGTAAGTATAAGATTCGTCATCATAAAATGCAGGTTTAGGGGTTATTTAAGATGGTTCAGGGAGGGTTTATGGGCTATTTTCTCGATGTTGATCTGAGTCTCGGAGATATAAGGAGGAGACCTCTTAGAAGCGATCTGATTAGAAAGTTTATTGGTGGCACGGGTTTAGCCACAAAGATGCTCTATGATGAGATAGGTTCTAACATAGATCCCTTTGACAAAAGGAACACTCTGATAATTACTGCTGGTCCACTAGTCGCTACTGGGGCACCAATGGCCTGCCGGACTGATTTAATTACTAGATCGCCGCTTAATGGGCTAGTGGGTTGCTCAAACGCCGGCGGCTTCTGGGCAACATACCTGAAGAAAGCTGGCTATGACATGATAGTTTTAAGGGGAGAATCCAAAAATCCCGTTTATCTGTGGATTAATAATGATGATGTGGAGATACGTAACGCGGGTCATCTGTGGGCTAAACGTGATGCTATGGAAACCGCCGACGAATTGAAAAAGGAGCTTTCTAAAGAAGTCGATAATGAAGAAATAAGTGTGATGGCTATTGGTCCAGCTGGCGAGAACCTTGTTAGATACGCGTGTATAATTATCGACAAGTATCATGCGGCTGGGAGATCTGGCTGCGGGGCGGTTTTAGGCAAAAAGAAGGTTAAAGCAATAGCAGTTCATGGTACGAAGAAAGTAAAAGTGGCGAGACCAAAAGAGTTTAAGGACGCCGTAAATGAAGCCCTAAAGCGAATTCTCTCAGACCCATCCTATAAAACCTGGAGTAACTATGCCTCCCTCCCGGTCTCTGAAATCGCTTTTAAAAAGGGAGGGCTTCCTGGAAGAAATTGGCAAACAACAGTTATTAAGGATTGGCTTAAAACAAGAGCCCTTGAAGCAGTTGTGCCCTACGTCACACCAAAGGGTCAGGTGAGCCTAAAAGAGATAGGCTGCTCAAACTGCCCAGTTCAATGCTTCCACCAGGTAGAAGTTAAAGAGGGCAGATTTAAGGGTTTAAAGATAAGTAGTGGGACATTTATAATGCCAGTTTTCGAGTTCGGCGCGAAATGCGAGATAAGCGGGCTTCCGGCAATATGGAAATGTAAAGAGGTGTGCCATAGACTTGGGTTAGACATCGCCTCAGCCGCATGCTCCGTCGCTTTTGCTATGGAGCTATATGAGCGTGGTTTAATAAGCGAGCGTGACGCTGGGTTGCGGTTAAAATGGGGCGACGATGAGACTGTTCTTGGGATGCTCCGTAAAATAGCGTATAAAGAGCAGTTTGGTG
>JAWBXL010000007.1:31240-33988 GCA_038867895.1 Bathyarchaeia archaeon
TCGCAGAAGGCGTTGCCAGAGCTGCCGAAAAAATGGGGGATGAGGCGAAGAGGGCGGCTATAACTGTTAAAAACATGGAGTTGATGGGTAATGATCCGCGGGTTGGGGGAGTAGCCTGGAATCTGGGCACGCTGGTGAATCCGAGGGGTGGGGACAACGTCAGAACCACACATTTTGGAATTGAGGGGAAATTTTTCTGTGGAGAAGTTGAAGATAAGGTGCTTGTCGAATGGCTTGACATGCCGAATAATGTGAAAAGAGAGATTTTCGGCGACCCGCCAATGATAGATGGCTCTCTCTATAAGGGGAAAGCGATAATGACAAGGTGGTATTCGCTGCTAACAACGGTTATGAACGCATTAGGCGTTTGTATTTTCGCCTCGGTTTCTCTGGACGCCCTCGGCCCCTCCCACTATGCCAAACTATATTCAGCGGCGACTGGAATAGACATAAGTGCGGAAGAACTTATGAAAGCTGGCGAACGGATATTCACGCTCCAAAGGATGTATAATATTCGCATGGGAGCGGGGAGAAAAGACGACGCATGGCCGCCGAGATTCTATGAACCATTGCCAGACGGTCCATCAAAGGGGAAGACCATTGACAGAAGACTTCTAGAAAAGACTCTAGAGGAGTTTTACGTGTTGATGGGTTGGCGGAAGGATGGGATGCCGGAGGAAGAGAGAATTAAGGAATTAGAATTAAACGAGGAGTATGCAATGTTAAGAAGTTGAGGGAGTTAGAGAAGATCATCTCTAAACCTTACCGGGAAACTTATGGTTGCCTGTGAAAAACTTATATTTATGTGATCTCTTTTTTTGTCTCCAATAGATCTCTAGGAGAGTATTTAAATGAGGTGTCTGGTGATCGGAGGGACAGGATTCGTTGGGTCCCATTTAGTTCGTAGGCTCTTAAGCGAGGGTGTGGAGGTTATAGTCTTTAGTAGGTCGGGGGATCTATCAAAAATCATGGACGTAAAAGAAAAAGTAACTGTTGAAAGAGGCTCAATCACGGAGATAAACGAAATAATGAGTGCTGTAAAAAAGCATGATGTGGATCATATAGTTTATTTGGTTGCTGAGAAGCCCCCATGGACGCCCTTCAGCGTTGTAAAGACGATGATTGAAGGTTTCCTAAATGTTCTGGAAACTGTTAGGCTGATGGACGTAAAGAGGCTAGTCTGGGCCAGCTCATATGCTCAGCTTGGTCCTCCTCACCTTTATTCGCAACCTAGAGTGGATGAAGATGCCCCTGTAAAGCCTAAAGTGGGTCATGGCGGCAGCTTCATGATTAATGAATTTAATACTCAATATTATAGGGAAACCTATGGCTTAGATGTGCTGGGCTTAAGACTCGGTATAGTCTTTGGTCCTGGGCGCGGTCGGATAGGCTTCATGGATATAATCACGTCTCTCTTCGAGGATGCCGTGTTGGGCAAGATGGTTGTGGTGCCGAAGGGTGATACAAAGCTTACGTTACAATATGTTAAGGAGGCGGCCAACGTTTTATGGTTTGGTCTCAACGTTAAGCGTTATGAACACTGCATCTTTAACACTTGTGATGAGGCGGTTTCATTGAGGGCTCTGGCTGAATATGTTAGGGAGCAGTTGCCTGAAGCCCAGATAGAGGTGGAGCCGGGCGATGAAACGCCGCGGGTCCTGGTTGACGCCAGCAGAATAAGAAGGGAGTTGAATTATAGGCCAATGTATACCGTGAAAGATGGAGTGGTCGACTACATTAATTATCTGAAGAGTACTCTCAAAAAATGATGCTCTGGGGTTCTTATGGAAAGTAAGGGGAAAATTGAGGAATTAAAAAGTATTGTTGGCGAAGGTAATGTCTTAGACAGTGTTCCAGCGATGTTAACTTATGTGAGGGATGCTACGCCCCTGAGGGGGGCGGTTCCCTTAGCTGTTGTTCGCCCCAGCTCAACAGGAGAGGTTCAGGAAATAGTGAAGTGGGCTAATAAGACTAAGACCCCCATTTATCCGAGGAGTAGCGGCACGAGTTTATGGGGTTCTGTGCCGGTGAGGGAGGGCAGTGTGATCGTTGATTTATCGAGGATGAATAGGGTGATCGAGATAAATGAGAGTGCTCTCTCGTGCACTGTTGAGCCGGGCATAACCTTCAGTGAACTTGAAGCTATACTCAACAAGCGTGGATTTAGATTTTTAATGTCTCCTGAGAACGGCATAAGCGGTACAGTTGGCGGCAACTTTGTAACTCACGGCACTGGGTGGGGTGCGGGGCCATATTTTTCAAATATGGGCGACTGTGTTATTGGCTGTAAGGTTGTTTTACCCACAGCTGAGGTTATAACGACGGGCTCGATGGCTAACCCGAATGCTCACAGCCACTTTTACAGGTACACCCTAGCCAACGACTTAACCGGGCTCTTCTGCGGCTCTGAGGGGACCCTCGGCATAGTGGTGGAAGTCGCCCTCAAGATAGAGGAGCTTCCCGGAGCCATGGGATTCGCCACATTCGGGTACAAGGATATAGAGGACGCTGGCAAAGCCATCTACGCGGTTCGCAGGAGCAGGATACCGACAATATACACCTATTTATCCCCGGGGTGGACCCTGGATAAACTTTTTCCGGAGAAGGCGCCGTGGCCTCACACCATAAAATTTGTGTTGGAGGCTAATACTCAGGAGGAGCTTGACATTGAGATGGGAAGGTTGATGAAGGTTGCTGGGGAGAGGGGCACTTACCTTGGGCCTGACCTTTCGAGAGATACGTGGAATG
>JAWBXL010000007.1:33998-67602 GCA_038867895.1 Bathyarchaeia archaeon
ATGAGGGTGATCTTGCCCATGCATATACCTGTAGGGGAGATAGGCCAATATTATAAGGCGTTGGAGAAGATTGCGGGTGAGGTTAAAGAAAAGTTTGGCCTTAATATGGGCGCTGGCGGCTTCCTCTGTGACAGGAGCTTCGTTATGGTTGTGGTGACATACTTTGATCCAAGCAACGCTGTGGAGGTGGAAAAAGCCTTGAGGGCATGGGACATGCTGAAGATAAGTCTCATGGAGCTTGGAGCCTGCCCATACCGGATGGGAACACTATGGGCCGACCAGATGCACAGGTTTGGTGAATACTACACATTACTGAAGAAAATTAAGAGTGTAGTTGACCCGAATGGCATCATGGCTCCTGGAATACTTGGCCTGTAGGTGTTGAAGTATGGTTTTGGAGGATTTCGCTAGGCAAATTTATCGGTGTGCAAGGGTTAGCTGGTGTAAACACCCGGTGTTTAAGGATAGAGGCATTGATAAGATATGCCCATTATACGAGTATCCGGGCCACCGCTGGGAAAGCTTCTCAATAAGAGGGATCCTAAGCGCCGCGCAGGCCCTTCTTGAGGGCCGCATAACCGTTGATGAAAAGCTTGCCGAGATAGTTTACAAGTGCAATCTATGCGGGGGTTGCCACGAGGCATGTGTGATCCACTTCCCAGTATATATGAGGGTTTCGGAGATCGACGAGATTGACCACATTAAAATTGTTGAAGAGCTCAGGAGAATATGCGTTGAGGAGGGGCTTCTAAGAATTCCAGCGCATAGAAATGCCCTTGAAAGTCTGCTGCGGTACGGAAACCCCTTCGGCGTTGCGAGGAGGGAGGAGAAGCTTAAGTGGACGGAGGAGCTGGGTTTCCAGGTTAAGCGTTTGCCTAAGCAGAGGGCTGAGGTCTTATTGTATACTGGAAGCATCTATGCTCTGGAGCCCCTTGTCCGCGACACCCTTAAGACAGTTGCGCGGGTTTTAAGCATGGCTAACGTTGATTTCGGAATCCTGGAAAACGAGCTGGACGATGGATTATATGCCGCGCAGCTTGGAGAAACTGGGTTATTTGAGAGTCTCGCAGAACAGAACATTAAAACCTTCAATGGGCTGGGCGTAAAAGTGATAGTTACGCCAGACCCCCACGCATACAACGCGTTTAAACGGTATTACCCGCGCGTGGGAAATATTGAGGCTGAAGTACTTCATGTCACCGAGTACGTGGATATGCTGGTGGAAACTGGGAGGCTGAGCCTTGGGAGGCTACCGGAGGAGACTGTGACTTATCATGACCCCTGCAATCTCGGAAGAATATGCGGGGTCTACGATGCCCCAAGAAATATTATTGAAGTTATTAAGGGGTTATGCTTCCGGGAAATGGGGAGAAACAAAAATTATGCATGGTGCTGCGGGGCAGGCGGCGGCGTCATGATAGCCTATCCAGAGCTCATGGCGTGGACGGCGAGAGAAAGAATTAGGGATGTTGAAGCCATAGGCGCCACAACCCTGATAACAGCCTGTCCATGGTGCGAGTACTCCTTTAAGACATCTCTTGAATCCATGGGATCAGCCATACAAACGAGAAACATTATAGAACTGGTAGAAAAATCAATAAGATAAAGAGCCGGGCTAAATTCTTCACAGATGAAATAAGGGAGTATAGCCTTCCATAAAGCGATCTACCATAATCCTATTCTTTTCTTATCCAGCGTTTTTTAGAATGGGACTAAATTTATTGTTTTTCTGTTAATTGGATTTATCCATTATGTATAGCAGATGATAAGTGCATCTTTTAGGTTAATGTTTGATGATTACTACATGTTATGTAGACCTACCCCTCCTCCCTCTAATCTTTCCATGTTATTGATTGAAAATAATTTCACTAGAACGGGCATCATAGTAGTTGTGTTGAAAATGGAAAAGAAGAAAGTTTTTCTTGGTGGGGCTGCCAGGATTTGAACCTGGGTCGCGGGCGCCCGAGGCCCGCAGCCTAGACCAAGCTAGCCCACAGCCCCGCCGGAGCCTTCATCATTAAAGTTTCTTTTCAGTAATACCCGCTTTCTTCATTAGAGTTTCTCTTCAGCATATTTTATTAACGTTTTTGGATAGATAAAAATTTTAATTTTTGTTTTGATTGGCTATTGTATTATGGTGTTTATTGTTGGTTGGCTGCTCTAGAAGGGTTGTTTATGGCAGTTTAAGTTTTTATGTCTTTGATGGTGTTTATGAGCCAGCCGAGGACACTTTTCTCTTGGCTGATAACTTGGATGTTTGTGGGGGAGATGTTGTTTTAGATATGGGGACTGGATGTGGGATCCTAGCAATCCTTTCCGCGCTTAAGGCTTCGCGTGTTGTGGCGATCGACGTGAACCCAAATGCGGTTAAATGCGCTAAGGAAAATGCCAGAAGAAATGATGTTCTCGATAAAATCGACTTTATATGTGGAGACTTATTCAATCCATTAAGGGAGAATCTATGCTTTACCCTAATAATATTTAATCCACCGTATCTCCCATCCGAGGAGAAGCCCGAAGAATGGCTTGAATATGCCTGGGCTGGCGGTGTGGATGGAAGAAGCGTTATAGATAGGTTTCTAATGGCTCTTCCCAGACACCTGAAACATGGGGGAAGGCTACTAATGGTGCAGTCATCTCTCTCAGACATAGAAAAAACAATCACCCTCCTCAGGGAACGCGGCTTTAAAGTTGAGGTGATTAAAGAATCACGGCTGTTCTTTGAAGTCATTGCCCTGATAAGGGCTGTAAAAATCTGAGGGAGAGCGTAGTCGTTTTAATAATATCTAAATTTTAAATTTTGATTATGGCATATTTGTCAGATAGGTCGTGCAGAGCATTGTCATCAAGGAGAAGATTGAGCGAGAAAGTGCTCAGAGCAGTCTCATCTAACGTAAGGTTAAATATACTTAGGTTGCTGCTTGATAGGGGCCCCCTCTCATATACAGAAATAATGAGCAGTTTAAAGATGAGTCCAAGTAAGGATGCCGGGAGATTTGCCTATCACCTTAAAGTTCTCTTAAACATGGATCTGGTGGAACCTGATCCGGAGACCAAGAAATATGTTCTTACGGATCTGGGCAAATCGGTTGTGGATTTCGCCATGCGCCTTGAGGAGAGCACCTCAAAAAAGAGGATGCTTGTGAGGTCGTCGCGCTTAGCGATAGAGTATTTTGATAGAAATAAGATTGTGGATTCTCTTGTTAGGGAGGCTAATGTTCCGCTGGACTTAGCCCAAAAGATAGCTCGGGAGACAGAGGAGAGACTGTTAAAGCTGGATACAAAGTATTTGACGGCTCCGCTGATAAGAGAGTTTGTGAATGCGATATTGATTGAGCGTGGTTTGGAGGAATACCGCCATAAGCTGACGCGTCTGGGTCTGCCAGTATATGATGTTACTCAGTTGATAAAGTCTATGGGCGCCTCCTCCTCCAATGTTGAGGCAATAATAATGGCCGCTGGAAAACGCGTAATCGAAGAATACATTCTTCTAAACATTCTCCCGAGGGACGTGGCCGATTCACATTTAGCAGGCTCCCTCAACTTAGATAACCTTGCATGCTGGATCCTCAAGCTAAACAGCTTCATGCATGATGTGAGATTCTTCTTTAAGAATGGCCTAGTCTTTAAGGAGCAATCCTCTAATTACGCGCTGGTCCAGCCGCCTAAAAGCTTCAGGGAAGCATTAAACTTAATACTAAACATCTTGAATATAGCTTCCACGGAAATATCCGATGAGCAGGGCATAGATTTCTTCAATATTTTTCTGGCGCCATTCATCAAGGGTTTGTCAAGGGAGGAGATCAAGGAGGAACTTAAAAACTTTCTCTTATCAATCAATTTAATTGTGCCCACAGGAGTATCTCTTGGCATAAGCTTAGAGATCCCGGGTTTTCTATTTAACAGCAAATCTATTGGCCCAGAAGGAAAAATGTTTGGGGAATATGGGGATTTTGTCGACGAATCTCGCATTTTATCCATGTTATTAATTGAGGCTTTCAATGAGATATGTGAGGCAAAGCCAGTCTTTAACCCAAGCCTGATAATTAAAGTTAACCCAATGGTGCTAGATTCTGGGGAAGCAGCCGGTCTTCTTTATGAGGCGCATAAACTTGCGGTAAAAGGTCTTCCATACTTCGCAAACATATTCTCTGATGGGATGGAAAGATTCTCATACTTGGCGGTTGGACATGCATTTACAGACGACTGGAGGAGAGATTGGGAGCTAGATATGATTAGAGTTGGATGCGCTGGCAGCGTCACCGTTAATTTGCCAAGAGCGCTTTACGAGGCCAAGGGGGATAGAAAAGCCTTCCTCGAGAACCTCTATGATTTCATGGAGAAGGCTCTCAGAGCCCTAGAGATAAAGTATTTGATGATAAAGCAGCGTGTGAATGAAGGTTTACTTCCATTCCTCTCGTATGGCGGCAGAAGAGATCCATATTGTAGGTTGGAGAACCTGCTCTTCCTCGTAAGCTTTGTAGGTCTTAACGAGGCTGCCCAAATCCTAACGAAGAGCCCAGTTTATAGTGGAAATGAACCTTTAACGTTTATTGAAGATGTTCTCTCATATTCCCTAAGGATTCTTGGAGAATACTCCAGCGTGAAGGAGATGCGTTGCGCTCTATCTCATACGCCAAACATGGAAGCTTCGAGGAGGATGGCTACCCTAGATATAGAGCGCTATGGGCTATCTGAGGTGCGCGTTAGCGGGGGCAGAGACAAGCCATACTATAGCGACCTAAATGGCGCGTTAGATAATGCGAATATTTCCTTAGAGAAGCGCCTCATCATACATGATAAAATTTATCAGCATCCATCAAAAAGCAGCCTTGTTAAGATACCCATAGATGAAAGCAGCCCAGACGAACTACTCTCAATCACAAAGAAGATAGTTGGCAGATTCAAGATTCCATTATACGCCTTTAATACAACATTAACATACTGCAGCAACTGCCGAAGAACCTTCAACGGCCCCAAACCAAAATGCCCAACATGCGGGTCCTCAAGCTCACTAAGCAAATTCGCTCGGGAAGACACAAGATTCACCGTGACAGTATACTAGAGAAAACATTTATTTACGCGGAAAGGAAAAAAGATAAATTGAGGGGTTGGTGAGCTGGCGGGCGGCTCTCGGGCCAATCCGGCCTGAGGAAACTCCGCCCACCACACAGCCCGCGACGCCGCAAGGCGTGGGGCGAGAGCCCCGGCTCCGGAACAGAAACGGAACGTCCACCAGGCCAGTGACAATGTGGCGTGCTAAGTCGCCGAGTAGGCTTGGTGGAAGCGGTGAAACGGCCGTCCCGCGGGGTGAAAGGGCGAGTAGGCGCCTATGAATGCTGTGCGAGGCGCGGGTAGCCCGTTTAGTCAAATGCCGCCTAAAACAGAAGGCGGGTTACGGCCAGCACACCAACCCCATACAACTGTATACCACCATTTTAAGCAGTATTCCGACCATAATCTTGGAAAAATTATTAATGTTTTGATGGAGCTGCGGAAGAGAGGTTTAAGGAATCATACAATTAGAGGGATAGCTAAAGGTTAAAGATATTATATAAGCATTTTTTATTGTTATTTGTTTTCGGCTTCAAGTAGTAGGTCTATCAGTTTCTTCTGATCGATTTCGGCTCTTGTTCTCCAGCCTATGTATATTAAACCGTTCTCGTCCTCGGCTAAATAGCCCATTCTCGTAAACCTATTAATGAGTGTTTCAGTGCGCCACTCCGGGATCTTTGCCTTTAATAAGTCTTCCAGATCTTTTTTTAGCGTTTTTCCGCCCTTGGAAATTATGAATGCTATTGAGGCGCATAATGCGGCTAGGTCATCTATGCGCCAGCCCATCATCTTAGTATCCTCAACGCTCATTTCATCTCTCAACGTTATGTAAAACCTAGCCTTATCATACTGTTCAATCGAAGGATTTTCTTGGAGATTAGGCTCATCCTCAAAGACGGTTTTAATTGTAAGCCCAATTTTCGCTAGATACTCATTTAGAATGTTTATAACCTTAATGTAGTCTGAGCCTATTTTCTTTTTAAGCTCCCAGCCTTTTGCGCCTGGAATAGAATGTCTCTTGTAAAAGAGTATCTGCGCAGCCTTCCTCATTTTTGCTGCATAATATGCTTTTCTCTCCATTTTCTCCACTCTTCAAAACTTATGGTTATTGGAAAGGATATTATCTCTCCCTCAGAGGGCGGGATTATCTTCTCGTTAGGCAGTATAAATACTTCGTCCTCAAGAAAGTCCACTTCAATCCTCGCATAACCATAGGTTACAAGGAAGCTTGTTAAATAGGCTCTTTTAATGGTCTCTTCATAAGTGCTTGAGCCGATAAAGTCCCAGTATCGAATTCTTCCATACCTTGAAAAAACATTTTTTAAATCAAGCCATAACCTTTCTAAATCAGTGGTGAAAGATTCATCTAATAATATTCCCTCCGTAATCGCCTCCTCTCTTTTCATTGCCTGTAAGTCGGTTTTAACATAGATTGTCTTCTTCCATCTCTCGCCGATGGGCGCGAGGCTGCTCCAATATTTTAATGCTTCATAAAAACTTTTTATTGTGAGCTGCTCAAGCTCAACTATGGGGCGCCATACCTTAAGGAGCATCTCAGCCATCTTATCTGCTGGTAGGCTGCGAACCTTCTCCTCTATTAAAAAGGGATCTCGATAGAGTCTTGTGGCTCTCTTCTTAACCCACTCACTCTGCATCTTAACTATGGACGCTATATGGTTAATAGTCTCCGCATCTAAACATAGATCCTCAGATTCTCTCCAAATGGGAAAGTATTCCCTAATCACTTTAATGAGGTCATCAACATTAACAAGATATGGATCTAAACCCTTAAGCTCAATAGACTTACATAACTCTATTATCCGAAGAAGCTCACCGCGGGCAGACCTAAGATCCTTTTTTTGGCTCTCAATTCTTTGAGTCTTCACTGAACAACCTCCCTTATAAGGGATCTACTATCAATATTCTGGACTACTATGACATGAACCTCTTTGCCCTCAAAAAACATCTGATTGGGCGTTATTATAAGATATTGCGAGCCCTCATCTCCAACCGCTGATACGATAAGATTAGCGAATATTTCACGGTTTCTCGGATCCATATGCACATCATATTCGTCTATAGCCCTAAATGGAGATTTTATATGCTTTTGGAGAGCGAGAAGAAAGGCCATCGTTGCAGCGCTTCTCTCACCGCCGCTCTGCGAATAAATATTTAGTGGTATTGGCTGCGACCCCTTAAACCCAACATGAATTTCTATACCAGCATCCTCAATATCATCTTCGTTGACTAGGAAGATAGAGCCTGAACCAGAAATCTTAGAGAGAATGCTCTGATACTCAACGTTAACACTACCCAAAAGATCCTTAATAACCCTCCTCCAGCTTTCCATGCGAACCCTAATCTCTTCTAGGGTCTTCTCTCTATTCTCGGCGGCGATTCTAGCCTTCTCCTTCAGCTCAAAGTAGAGTTTAGAGTAAGACTCGTACATTTTCTCGACATCCTCTGAAACATCTGCCATCGCAAGTAGACGCCCATCAATAACCCTAATTTCCTCCAGGATCTGGCTTGGGCTTCGCGTAGTGGCTATGCGCGCCCCCTTCTCCCCAGCCCTCTTAATAGCCTCACCAAGACCAGAAAGTAGAGAATCCAAGTTCTTGTTAAGAAGTTCTATCTCGCCTAGTAAACGTTCTCTCTTATAATTAAGGATTGCTGAGTTAACCCTATTATCAATAAAAGCATTTGTCAGCTCCTCTATTCTTTCCTCTATTTTATGCATTTCATCCCTAAAGTCTAGAAGCTTAACCTCAACATCTGCAAGTTTTATACTGCTTATCTCCGCTAGATCTTTAATTTCACTGATTTTGTTTTTAATCTCGGAAAACCAATTCTCAAGAGTCTCCGCAATCCTTATGGGATCAATCTCTAAAGCGTGTGCTGAATTAGGGTTCGGGTTTGCATTAACCTTTGAGAGACTTTTCACGAGGTTTATGAGACTTCTTTCCTCTTTTACAAGAAAATTTTCTAAGCTGCTTAGTACCTCGCTGTCCCTTGATAGGTCAATCCTATATTTAGCTCTTTCTCTCTCAAGAGAGATTATTTCCTCTAAAAGGTTGCGCCATCTCCCCTTAAGGCTTGCGGTCTCCTCTTTAAGCAGTGCCGCCTTATCCTCAAATTCTCTTATAGATGATTCAAGAAGATTTATCTCAGCCTTTCTTGCCTCAACCTCCCTCCGTAGTCTCTCAACCTCCTCCTCCCTTCTAATGACTTCAGCCCAAGCCAGTTCGCGCTCCAAAAAACGCCTCTTTAGAATCAGCTGCTTCTTCTCCTGATAACGATCATATTGTTCACGCCAATAGTTAAGGGTCTGCTCAGCGGACTCAAGCATCTTTTTAAGGGACTCCTCTTGACTTATTATGTGGCTCAGCTTACTCTGAGCCTCAAGGACATTTCTGCGGTATGCCTCCAGACCAGCAGCCGACTCAACGAGCTTAAGCTTCTCCTGCGGCGAGAGTAAAATAAACTGTTCAATCATATCTTGATGCATTATTATCAGCATGTTTTCCGGGTCAACGTTAAAGTGTGAGAGAAGTCTTAAGACTTCCGCCCTGCTTGCTATAGCACCATCAATCTCAAACCAGTATTTTCCGTCACGCCTCAAAACCCTTGTAAGGTACATTTGGTCCCTGTTAATTTTGGGGACGGGACGTTTACCCTTAACCTTAGAATTGTTTAAGACAAGTGTTACGCGCCCAGCGTCTTTCCCCCACCTTATTAAGTCACAGAGTTTTTTTGAGCGCTCAGTATAGGATTGGCCTAGGGCGACGGAGATCCCTAGTAGAATTGAGGATTTACCAGCGCCATTAGGACCACATATGACATTAACACCTGACTTAAGGGGTATCCTAGCATACTCATATGACATAAAGTTCTCCAGTATTATCTCCGAGATCAGCATTACTGTCCTCTCGGAAAAATAATGAACTAACTTCCATTTAAGGCTATTTTACAGACCTACCACTAAAAGGGTAGGCATGCCATATAAGCATTCATTAAAATAATATAAAAATTCCTGGGGCGCTTAGCTTTTTTTAATTTTTCTTCTGTATATTGCTAAAGACATGTTATATATTTAGCGCTTATATAGCTGTGGGCAGTCACCTTCCAATCTCCCCATTACAGTATAGCTCCCCTATTGGATAGATCAGATCCACAGTAACCACCTCTGTCAGCCTCGAAATAAATGAGAAGGTCACCTCTAATGTGGCGGAGGACGCATTAACTCCTTACATTACATTGGATATTAGACACAAACCATTACAAGCTACGTTTATTTTATGGTGGCTGAACATGCTTAAGTTTTTCACTAGCAGGCTCACCGCCCACGCCCCAATCTTCTTTTGGAACATCATGTATTAAAATCTCTACAGCCTCCGCGGGCACACCTAGATCAGCAAAAACTCTGGTTATCCCGGCAATAACTTTTTTCTTCGCCTCGCTGGAAAATCCCTTCCACACATATACATGAACTACTGGCATAAATTAAATTTTGTTTCGAGTGGCTTAAGAAGCTTTTCCCTTAAATTAAACGTGCCATGAAAGTCTCCTTTTTCCATAATGGAAAGAATTTAACGGATGTAGCTCCACGAAATGTTTTCGTGGTATTGCAAGCTTAATTAAGCTGGGCGCTTTATGAGATATTGGGTGCTAATCAGGTTTGGGCGGGTTCAGCTTTGTTCATGTCGCTGATACGCATCTTGGGTATGAACAATATAATCTTAGCGAGAGGCGCGATGACTTTGATAATGCTTTCTCTGAAGTTGTTGAGAAAACCTTGGAGCTTAAGCCCAACTTTATGATTATTGCCGGAGACTTATTTCATCACGCCAGACCCTCAAACATAACTCTGGAAAAAGCCATCAGGAACTTTAGAAGGCTGAAGGAGGCTAATGTTCCGGTTCTTGTTGTTGACGGATCTCATGATCACGCGCCGAACATTGTAACTGGAACAATACTTAACCCGCTTGACAGCGCTGGCTTAATATATTATCTTCCAAGGCATGAGGGTGCATGCTGGGAAAGCGATTACTGCTATGTTTATGGCATACCAAACTTTAGGACCAGAGAGAGATTTGAGGAGGGGATACCCGCCTTCTATGGGCTTAAGAAGCCAGCGCCGCGTAAAGACAAGTTTAACATATTTGTCTTTCACATGGCTTTAGATACGCCAGAAATAAATAATGTCTTTCCAAGAACCGCGGCGGATGCAAACCCGAACTTAATCCCTGACGGCTTCAACTATTATGCTGGTGGACATATACATGCACCCCTTCACTTCAGTTTTAGGGGCGGAAGAATGGTTTATAGTGGCTCCACAGAAAATGTTAGTTATGAGGATGCCGCCTTCAGCAAGGGCTTTTATTATATTGAGGTTAGCGGAGACATGGAGCTCCATGTAAATTATGTGAAGCTTGAGAGAACGCGAAAATTCAAGGTTATAAAGAGAGACTATAGCGGGCTTCATCCCAAGGAGATAATGGAGATCGTTATGAAGGCTATTAGGGAGGTGGATGAGGAGGGGGCAGTTATAGTCCCCGTTATAAATGGTGCTCTACCGGCTGGCGCATCGAGAAGGGAGATTGATTTAGCCAGAATTAGAAATGCTGCCGAAAAGGCTCTCATAGTGCATCCAGTTGTACTTTTAAGAGAGAGCGGCTTCTCGGAGGAGGTTATGCGGGGCATCTTTAATAGCGAGATGAAGGACCTAAAAGCTAAATCTTACGAGTATTTTCTGCAATTCTTCATGCAACGTAATTATAGCCGTGAGGAGGCGGAGAAGAGAACCCGCGCAACACTAGATCTAATTCAGTATCTTGTTAAGGATGATGAGAGCAGAGTTAGGAAGATCTTGGAGGACTTGTTCGAATGAGGATAGAGAGTATCATAATAGAGAATATTAGATCGCATGTTAAGACCACCATAAAATTTTCTGGGGGATTCAACTGTCTTGTTGGCGGTCTCGGCGCGGGGAAAACCAGTATATTGTATGCCGTAGACTTCGCCCTCTTCGGAGACCCCCTAAGCAGAAGCTACGAGTATCTCCTCCGGGAGGGAGCGGACGCTGGGAGAGTTATACTGAAGTTTATTGAGGGCGGAAAGGAATACACTATCTGGAGGGGGCTTAGAAGGCGCGGGGGCCGCATAAGCCATGATCCAGAACAACTAAAGCTCTTCGAGGGGAATAAACTTATCGCCGAGATCAAGAGTGAAGCCGTGGCGGAGCAGCTAAAGCTAATTATTGGGGTAGACAAGGAAATATTCAGGAATATTATCTGGATTAGGCAGGAGAGGCTAAAGGAAATATTGGATATGGCTCCCTCTGAGAGGCAAAGAGTTCTAGATCAATTGTTTGGAATATCTGATTATGAGGTTTCTTGGGCTAACCTTAGGTCAGCTCAAAAGTGGTATGAGAGTGAGCTAGAGAACCTCCGCCGTGATCCGGACATTGTGAGCACAAAAGAGATTAGGGAGAAATATGATGAGGCCGTTAAAGAACTCTCAAGTAAGGAGGGGGAGATAGAAGAGGTTAAAAGGCAGGTTCTTGGGGCGGAGAATAGGCTTAAGGAGGCGTCAGCCAGGCTCGAGGAGCTTATGGAGTTACGCAGAAAAAGCGAGGAGCTAAAGGCTAAAGAGACTGAACTTAAATCTAAGGTTAATGCTCTCGAAAATATTTATGCGAGACTCGCTAATGAGGCTAAGGAAAGAAAACGGAAGATAAGTGAGCTCGAGGGGCGCCTTGAGACCCTCTCTGGTCAGGAGGAGTCTCTTAGAAGGAGACTTGCGAATCTGGGTTTGCAGGCAGATACTCCGCTTCAAAAGTTTCAGGCATATATTAACAGCATAATTGGGCAGATATCAAGTATGCGTGGCGAGGAGGAGGGTGTTAGAGGCGAGATTAAGAAGGTGAGCCAGCGTCTCTCAAATCTCGCGATGGAGAATAGATGCCCACTCTGTCTCCAATCTCTCTCACCAGAATACAAAGATGCTTTAATAAAGCGTTTTTACGAGGAAATATCCAATTATAGGCGACGGCTTACTGATCTGGAGAAGAATATTAGAGAGATGGAGCAGCTAAGAAGCACTTTATTTACAATCTTCTCTGGCCTGCAGACGATTCTTCCAAAGAAGGAGGAGATCATTAGACAGGTTGAGGATGAAAAGAAAGCCCTCAATAAAATTATTGAAGAGATGAAGGATAAGGAGATGGAGATTAATAATGAAAGGAGACAATTAGAGGAAATATTATCTATGGCTTCAAGATTCGATTATACAAGGCTTGAGGAGGCTCAAAAACAATACAATGAGGCTTTTGAGCGGTTTTCTAACTTAAAATATAGGATCCAGGCGCTTGAAGCTCAGAGGAACGAGATAATTAATAGATTAAATAATCTTAAGTGGCGGCTAGATGTAGCTCAGAAGAAGATGGAGCGCTTAGAGAAAGTTAAAAAGATTCTTGTCTTTATTGAGGAGGCAAGACAAGCATACAGAAGCATACAACCGAGGGTTCGCGGAGATTTCGTGAAGTGCCTTGAGAGGATTGTACAACAGATACTTGATGAGCTTACTGAACCAGAAAAGTCTCCTTTTTTAGTTAAGATAGATGAGAATTACACGCCCTTAATTGAGGGAGAAAGAGGATACGAGAGAGGCGCGCAAAATCTTTCTGGAGGAGAGAGAACATTCCTCGCAATTGCGTATAGGCTTGGCATAGGCCAGCTTATAATGCACCTTAAGTCTGGTAGGAGTCTTAGCATACTTTTACTCGATGAGCCGACCGAGAGCCTTGGTAGGGAAGATGGATCTATAGAGAGGCTGGCCGAGATGCTTTCACGTCTTAAGAGTATTGAGCAGATCATAGCCGTGACGCATAGCGAGGCCTTCGCGGAGAAAGCGGACCGTGTGATAAGGGTTGAGAAGAAGGGCGACCGAAGCACGATAATGGAGGAGGCGCCAAGTTAAATGGTTTTAGATGAAGTTTCAGGTGAGCATGAGTTTTACTGCTGTGGGGCTAGGATTCTACTTAGTAGGGGTGAAATAAAGTTTCTTTCGGAGCCGAAGATAACATATTGCCCGCTTGTAGAATCTCTTTATGGGGTTCACAAGGTTAACATCGAAGCGGTTAAGCGGATTATTGAGATGAAAGTTAAGGGCTTCGGCTTCTGTTGCGAGCAGCGGATCTTTGATCCCTCCATGATAGTTCCATATGGCAGTTCAGAGATAATATCCACGTGCATGGAGGATGATCTTATAGAATGCGGGGTAACAGTTTGCGAGGGAGCTGGGACCATTATAACAGCAAACCCAAAGTTGATTCAGGAGATCGGAGCCAGATTAACCGGAATTATTAGAACCAGCCCGGTGAGAGGCATAATAGAATACATTAGAAGCAGAGAAGGAATAATCTTAGATGAGAATTATGCTAAGATAAATCAGGAAGAGGGAGTTTTAAAGGCTGCCGAGATGGGCTATAAGCGCATAGCCGTCACGATCGCAGGCTTTAATTCAAGATCGATAGAGGGGATACGCCGTATAGAGAAGGAAAAAGGGTTGGAGGTTGCAATATTCTCAGTATGTAATACATGCGTCTCTAGAGAAGACGCTGAGACAATAGCTTCTGGTGCAGATGTGGTATGCGCAAGCGCATCCCAAATCATACGGGAAATTGTTGGATCAAGAGCGTTAATGCAGCTTGGCATAACCATACCGGTTTTCATATTAACAAAACTGGGCAAGAAGCTTATTCTATCGTATCTTAACAGATTCGAGGACAAAATTGTAGTATTCAGAACAACCAGCTTACCATACCTCATTAAGGGCAGAGGACCAAAGCTTAAAGGGGAAACATAAACATTCTTTTTTGATAATTGCTTCTCCCAAAAGCATATAATGAATAAAGAAGGTTTAAAGCGGAGCACGGCTTCAGTATAAAGACCAAAAATAAAGGTTCATGTTTTGTCGAGAAGAACTTCGATGGAACCCTTAAGGATCAAGTTTTAATGATATTTCCAGTAAACTTAATAGGCAACGACAGGAAATTTGTTTAATTTACGTTAGGCCGGGATAGGAATGTATAAGAGAAAGTTGAGGATCCTTGGTTTAAGGGCTGAATCTGGCAGATGGATTTTTGTTGTGTCTGGATTGATTATGATGCTGTGCCTCGGCGCAATCTACGCTTATAGCATCATTAGAGTTCATCTTGAAAAAATTTTTGAGGGCTATGGCATCAGAGCCTCATCGACAGAGATGCAGCTCCCCTACTTAACATTTCTACTTTTGTTTGCGCTTTCGATGCCGCTTGTAGGCAGATATATTGAGAAGTATGGGCCAAGGAAAATAGCGCTCCTTGGAGCGGCTCTAGTGAGTCTAGCATGGTTTTCAGCATCGATTGTAGGCTCACCGCTTATGCTGGTTTTCCTATACGGTGTGATTGGCGGCTTGGGGGTTGGCATCGCCTATAATTGCCCAATCGTGGTGTCAGCAAAATGGTTTCCAGATAAGAGAGGTTTAGCTGTAGGCTTAACAGTCTTGGGTTTCGGTTTATCCGCGGCTCTTATTGGACCGCTTGCAGATAATCTTGCCACAATCTTTGGGGCGCAGGTGATGCTAAGAATTTTTAGTCTAATATTTTTGGCTCTCATGGCCGTCTCAGCCGTCTCTCTGCATTTTCCTCCGGGTGGCTGGTCTCCAGCTGGATGGAATCCGTCAGGACAGAGGAAGGCTGCGTCCGTCAATCTAAATAGAGGGGAGATGACGAAGACAAGATCATTTTATGCCCTCTGGGTATGCTATATGATTGGAACCCTAGCTGGCTTAATGGCTATTGGGATATCAAAGCAGGTTGGCTTAGAAGTAGCCGAGAAGGCTGGTTTAGGCGGAGAGGAGACATCGCCGATACTCACGGCCCTAATAATACCATTCGCGCTATGTAATGGTCTCGGCCGTCCCCTCTTCGGCTGGCTAACTGATAGGCTCGCCCCGAGGAAGACGGCAATAATCTCATTCGCTCTGATCCTCATAGCATCCCTAACAATATTCCTATTTCAAGGCTCTATTTCAGCCTACGTGTTCTCCTTCGCGATTCTATGGCTAAACTTGGGAGGATGGCTTGCAATAGCCCCGGCTGCAACGGCCACCCTCTTCGGAACAAAAGATTATGCACAAAATTATGGGCTTGTCTTTACAGCATATGGGGCCGGAGCCCTTGTAGGAAACTTGATGGCTGGGAGAATAAAAGATATTCTTGGTTCATACATGATGGTCTTCCCGGTGGTCACTATGCTATCAATAGTGGGCATAATTACGGCAACCATTCTAAATCCACCAGAAAAACCAAAAAGAGAAGAATGATAGTTTATCGTTTACTAAAAATTACCCTTTAAATATCTTCCATTATAAGGATGTAATTGGGGTTAGTCATGATTAAGGTTGGCTGTTGTGGTTTTCCAGTCTCCCAGTCAAAGTATTATGATTTGTTCGGTCTCGTCGAGCTAAATACTACATTTTACAAATATCCGAGCCAAAGGACTGCTGAGGGGTGGAGGAAGAGAGCTCCAGAGAAGTTCGAGTTTACTGTTAAGGCTCATCAGGATATAAGTCACAAATATAGGCTTAAGATTGAACAGGCGAGGGATTCGTTCGAGAGGGTTAAGCAGATATGCCGTATATTGAGAGCCAAGATAATACTTATACAGACACCAGCATCATTCACGGCGAAGTATATTAATGATGCTGAAGAGTTCTTCATGAACATTGAACGCGATGACTTTATCCTAGTCTGGGAAACCCGCGGCCCCACATGGGAAAATGAGAAGGGTCTTAAAATGCTCAGAGATGCTCTAAGTAGAGTTAATGTGACGCATGTAACGGATCCTCTGAGGCTTATGCCAGCGCATATAGCAGACATAGCATACTTCCGTCTCCATGGTCTTGGCGTTCATCTCTACTATTACCAGTATACAAACGATGAACTAGAAAGATTATATGAGATTGCTAGAAAACATGAGGCTCTTAAGATGGGCGCATATATCCTCTTTAATAACCTTGCCATGTTTGATGATGCAAGGCGCTTCAAGTTTTACATCGAGAACGGTTACTTCCCACCGTTAACGGGCAACTATGGCTTGGAGGCTATTAAAACTCTCATAAGCCAAACAAGGTATCCTGCAACTAAAAAGTCATTGATTGATAAGATTGGATGGAGGATAGTTGAATTAGAGCCAGGTAGGCAGGTTAGGTTAAGCGATCTCTTAAGCCCAATGCCGGAAAAGACGTATAAGAGTTCAGAGGAGATTTTAGATGATCTAGAGAACTATATAAGTCTCTAGTAGACCCCTAGAAACTCGTCTGGCATTAGGCTTGTTGCCAGCATAACCATGCTAATATCTTTATGCGCCCACCAGGAGCTACTCTTCATGCTTGATGGATTTAACCAGAATCCCTCAATTTTCTCTGCAATCCACTTATAGCCCGTTAGACTCTTCGCGAGAGTATAAACTTCACTATTGCTCTCAATTAGGCTTAATAGCCTCTCCGCAGCCTTAAGTCCTATCGAAAGACCAAACTCTCTAAAGGACAATCTCATGCTCGCTGGCTTCTCAAGGAAGCCAGTGGCTAGTGAGAGTTCTAAGCTTAAAAGGGCTGTATTTAAAACTTCTATTAGCAGATCCATTTTAATGAATTTATTATGGGAAAATCATTTTGGCGAGGGTGTAAGCGCAGCATAGTAGTTCGCCAACGCCAAGGGGATCATCTGTTATCCAGTCAACCCCCAAACAAATTTCCTCTAGATCCCTTATTTCAGAGAGTAAATTTAGACCCGAATTATGCGGGCATCGGCTGACAGCTCCATGTAGGTGACTAAACCATCCAGTGGATTATGCATTCCCATTGAAGTTACAAGTGGACGTGATAAATCTATGCTCATTTTCCAGTACATTCACTTACGACATCCTGGTGTAGTGTAAACGAATGCTCTATGCGCGGTCTTAGCTAGCTCGATCGCCCAAACCTTATACTTAACATCTCCAGTAGCCCTGCTAACCCTATTTAGCGCATGCATCCACTTTGTTAGATAATGGTAATATTGTCCATCCCGCTCCCACTCTAAGATCTCATCATATGGCTCATCCAGTCTCCTCTCAGGCAGAGGTTTTCCTATCCTTAAGCCCCCTATAGTTGGGTGCTTGAAACCCTCTTCCTCGCTGAGCCCGCTTATCCAACCCTTTCTCGAATCATCATTTCTATGCCTGCCGAGAACATAATGCACCTGGTCAACCAGCTTAAGCGCCATCTGAAGAAAGTTTAAATCAGTTTTTCTGCGATAAAGCTCTAAAAAATTACATACAGCGAATGCGTCTGTCCAAAGATAACGCCTAGGCTTTAGATCCGAGGATAACCCAGTCTCATATGCGAACTCAAGCATAATCTTCTCAGCAATCTCTGAGGGGCTCCTAGTTTCCCTCATATCTGGATGAGACTGATTATTTATGGGCCAATATGCCCGTGGTCTGTTTGGACTATTACGCACTTTAATCCCCTACCGTTAAGTATCTCTTTCACTTTAAGCATCTCTCTATAGCCTGGTCTCTTAATCTCCCTTCTTCTGAATGTTGGAAAGTAATCTAGGACGCACACTTGAACCTCGGGATCCATTGAAGATATTTTATCGCCTATCTCAGCCAGCTCCTCAATGCTCATGAAGGCCGAGTTGTATGGTATGCCTATTCCAATATACACTTTATCCTTGTAGTTATCTATTAGGTATTTCGCGGCTCCCCAGATGGTCTTGAGATATCGCTCTGCTAGGTTCCTATCCAGTATTCCAGTTATATTTATGAATGTTTCTAGGCGGATGCCCTTCGGCTCAACGCCAATGTTGTTGGCGCCCGCATCAACGAGATCATCTATATATGGAGGTGAGAGCAGAGTACCATTACTATCTAAATGTAGCCTAGCCTCCTTATCTGGGTTTAGCCTCTTAAGCTCCCTAAAAGTATTCTATGAGCCAGCGCTTATTGAGGGTTGGCTCTCCACCACTAATTGCCATACCATTAACGCCATAAATCCTCCTGTAGCGTGTTACTTCCCTGGCAGTCTCCCCTGGACTCATTGGCGTAGAGGAGTTATCATATGTGATGCTGTAGTTCTGGCAGCTCCTACAGCGAAGGTTGCAGCCAGCAGCCCAAATGGCAACCTCAATATACCTTATGCCTTTTCCCTCAAACCACGGCGTAGCCTTCCCACCAACAGCATGCGGCTCCGGTCCATGAATTATTCTTAAAGGTGTTGCCCGGCTTGCATTAGTGTTTATTTCCATATGATCTTTAACCCCAGTTATACAAGGTCTCACAAGCTCGCCATCAGATATTACGGCGCATGTCCAGCATCCGCCGGAGCTGCATGGAGCCTGTATTTTGCCCTCGCTTGGATAGATACCGACCTCATAACCGCATCTCTTCAATGCCTCTTTAATCGTGATTCCCTCTGGCACACTATACTGTATGCCGTTAACCACTATGCTGATTGTTCCTCTTGGGGCTTCATCTACAATAATCTTCTTGGCCTCATGTGGACACGCGAAGTAACAGGATAGGCAGCCAACGCATTTAATGTTCAAGCATTTATTAATGGTACTACAGAATCCACAATCCCTGCAGAGAGAGTTATCCTTTACAGCTTTGATAAACATGTTTCCCCAAATAACTTTAATTCTAAACTAGGATATTGTTATTGCTGGTCGGCGTTCTCTCCTATCGAACCTTTACGTCTATAGCTATCTGCCACTTATAGGGCGCGATCTCTTTAACGATCCTCTCAGTTAATATTGTCTCGATAGATCTACCTGCCTCATTAACGCCATTAATCAGCCCTTCTCTAACTTTCTCGACAGCGTAGGGGGCCTTAGAAAACTGATAGTAGTGCATTATGCCGCCTGAAGGTTTAAGCGCCATGCATGCCACATCAATAAACTCCGCGGCCCTCTCCGGAAGATTCATGATAACCCTATCCGCAACCCCTCTGAGCCTATCCTGCACGATCTTTCTAGCATCGCCCAATATTGGAATAACCCTGCCATTAACGCTATTAGCATATATATTCCTCGTTAAATATTCTATTGCATCCGGGTTTATGTCGATAGAATAAACTAGCGCATTATGCATCTTTGCTATTAAGATTGAGAATGGGCCGACTCCAGCGAACATATCCAATATTATTTCGTTATCGTGAACTTGAGATGCAACTCTATAATGCTCATAAGATAACCTTGGCGAGAAGTAAACTTTTCTCGGATCTAAAAAGTACTTGCAACCATGCTCCTTATGGACTGTTTCAGTATTCTCTGAGCCAGCTATAACCTCATACTCCCTCACCCGATAAACGCCTTCAACGGCGCTTGTTTTGGCGAGAACAGATCTGACGCGCTTATAAACCCTGAGCACAGCCTCGCCTATAAGACGCTTATATGGCTCAAGCTCCTCCGAAATCTCTATGATAGCTACATTTCCAATAAAGTCTATGGATCTGGGCAATATTCCAAGAAGGTGTGGGGGAAGCTTATCCTCAAGGATGTCGAGCATAGTCTTGGGTTCCTTTATACGCCTGGGGAATTTATGAAAGAATACTTCTATCTTATCTATATACCCGCTAATCTCATCTAAAATGCCACTTGAGGGCTTCTCCCTAAGCGGTATCAGCAGGTGGTCATCTAATTCCAATATTTTCAGGTCCTTATTGAGAAGATTAAGCTTACTCAGCAGTTTTATTGTCTTCTCGCCAAACCTCTTAGGAACTTTAACGCAGTAGGATCCGGCATGCTCACCCATGCTCATTAACAGATCATTAAAAAGACTCTACTCAACGATATTTAAATATGACTGGATATGACTGGGGGCACAAATACAATCAGTAATGAATCAGCATAAGCTGAAGGGAAATAGTGAAGATTGGTCAAACTGATTCCTCTTTTCTCGCAATAGAATTTGATAGCCGCAAAAGATGCGCGGTGATCACTATTAGTTTCCTATATATTATTATCTTTTTAGGGTTAATACTAAATAATGGTGTTGTGATTGGCTAGGCTTGCCCTGCTTGGTGGGGAACCAGTTAGAAAGAAGCCTTTCCCAAAGTGGCCGGTCTTTGACGATAAGGAAGTCAAAGCTTTATTAAGTGTTCTTGAAAGTGGATTCTGGGGTATTGGCGGCCAAAAGAAGAGGGAGTTTGAGGAGCGCTTTGCCGCCTACCAACACGCCAAGTATGGCATTGCTGTCACAAATGGTACGGCAGCCCTTGAGATATCACTCAGAGCTCTGGAGATAGGATGTGGTGATGAAGTGATAGTTCCAGCATACACTTTTATGGCGACGGCAATAGCGGTTCTATACGTGAATGCAATACCAGTCTTCGCCGACATAGATCCAGAAACCTACACTATAGATCCGAAAAACGTTGAGTCGCTAATATCTGATAAAACCAAGGCCATAATACCAGTTCACATGGGTGGTAGACCAGCCGACATGGATTCTCTCGTATCCATTGCTAGAAGGGAGAGGCTACATATAGTCGAGGATGCATGCCAGGCTTGGGGCGCAGAGTGGAGGGGGCGAAGGGTTGGCGCAATAGGCGATGCAGGAGCTTTCAGTTTCCAATCAAGCAAAAATATTACAAGTGGAGAGGGAGGCATAATTGTGACGGACGATGAAGACCTGTATATTAAAGCTTGGTCATTACACAATTGTGGCAGACTACCAGACAAGGCTTGGTATGAACACTACCTTCCCGGGTCAAATTATCGAATGACCGAGTTCCAGGCGGCTGTTCTCCTCGCCCAGATGGAAAGGTTTGATGAGCAGACGAAAAAGCGAATTGAGAATGCCAAATACTTAAGCAGTAAATTACCGAGAATTAATGGCGTTAAAATCCTTAAAGAAGATGAACGGGTGACGAGGAACCCATACCACCTATATATATTCAGAGTTAACCCAGAAGCATTCGGCAGCGTACCAAAATTTGTTATCGCTAGAGCTCTTCAGGCCGAGGGGATACCCATAAGTGTTGGATACTCAAAGCCGCTATACGAGGAAGCTTATATAGGGTACTTTAAGAGGTGTCCTCTCTCATGTCACTATTATGCCAGGCAAGTAGATTATTCTAAGGTTAAGTTACCCTCCACGGAGAAAGCATGCTACTATGAGGGGCTATGGATCCCGCAATATGCCCTTTTAGGCTCTAGAGAAGACATGGAGGACATAATTCATGCGCTTGAGAAAGTAAGGGAAAACGAGGAGGAACTTAAAGAAGCCTCGAAGAAAATTCAACAATAAGGTCTCTCACAACCGCATTATGGTGATTACTCTTGTCTAAACTACTGAAAATTTTAGTGATCGCTACAATAGTGGCTCTATCATTAGCTTTGCTAGTTCATCTATTGTCCGCTACCACCCAGAGACCAGCTGTAAGACTTGCTACAACAACAAGTGTATATGACTCTGGGCTACTAGACGCAATTATACCAGTATTCGAGGAAAGGTATAGCCTTAGAGTCATAATAGTATCAGTTGGTTCAGGACAGGCTCTAGAGATAGCGAAGAGAGGCGAAGTAGACATAGTTCTTGTTCACTCAAAGGATCAAGAACTCAAATTTATTGAGAGTGGCTTCGGGATCCACAGAATAGGATTAATGTACAATGACTTCGTTATTGTTGGGCCGTTTGATGATCCAGCGAGGATACGTGGTCTAAGTAATGCGGCGGGAGCTTTTCACAAGATAGCCGAGAGCGGTTCAAAGTTTATCTCGAGAGCCGATATGTCTGGAACCCACCTCATGGAGCTAAACATATGGCGAAGCATTAACATAACACCCCGATCAGACGTTAATTCATGGTATATCGAGGCTAACCGTGGGATGGGTTCAGTCCTAAGAATGGCCGATGAAATGGGCGCATACACACTTGTTGATAGGGCAACGTGGCTCTCGTATAGAAATCAGCTAAATAGGTTAATCATGCTGGTTGAGTGCAATCCACCTCTCTATAACCCATATAGCCTAATACTAGTTAATCCTGAAAAAGGTTCTTACGTGAATTATAGAGGGGCCCTGACGCTGGCAGCATTCTTAATTTCTAGAAGCGGACAGGAGTTAATCGAGAATTTTAGGAGAGACGGAGAAGCGCTTTTTAAGCCCCTTGCATGGGAGGTCGAGCTAGCTGAGAGAATGGGTTACCTAAAGCAGGCGGAGGAACTCAATTGGTATCTGACCCAAGAAACCTATAAGGAGATTGCTCAGGAAGGGGATTCTCATGAAGCGTTTGTTTGGGAGATTCTAAGCATAACCGCGTTATCTCTCCAAGTGTCGCTTCTATCAGTCGCTATAGGCTCAGCTGTAGGAATACCAGTAGGCGTCCTGCTTGGTTTCAAACGCCCCAGCAAAAAGAGACTCCTCTCGCGGTTGATAGAAGTATCCATGAAAACATCCATAAATACGCTTATGGGCTTACCGCCAGTCGTAGCCGGGTTAATGATCTTCTTAGTATTCAATAGGTCTGGGCCCCTTGGCTTTCTAGGTCTACTTTACACTCCCACAGCAATGGTTATAACGCAAGTGATACTTGTTACGCCCATAATTGTTGGGGTCACCATGTCAGCCATAGCCGAGGTCGAGGAGGCTGTTAGGGAGAGGGCTCTCTCTTTAGGAGCGTCTGAGAGACAAGCCGCGTGGAAGGTTATTAAGGAGGCTAAAAGCGGGATCATAACGGCTATAACCGTCGCCTTCGGAGCGGCAATATCCGAGGTTGGCGGAATAATGATAGCCGGGGGTAACATAAGGTGGTATACAAGGACTCTGACGACGGCTATAATAACTGAGGTTGAGCTCGGAAACTTTAGATTAGCATTGGCTCTTGGAATAATACTTTTGTGTATAGCCTTCACAATCAACCTAGTATTAACCATAATACAAATTAGGGGTGGAAAAGACTAGATAGAGGGTTTAGCGTGTCGGCTCACGTATATCTTCGCGATCTCTCTAAAGAATTTAGCGGAAAAATAGTTTTAAATAGGGTTAATCTTAGTGTTCAATATGGAGATTTTCTTGCCATAGTTGGTCCGAACGGCGCGGGGAAAACAACACTATTGAGAATACTTGACTTATTAGAGAAACCTACCAGCGGAGAGGTTTGGCTCAATGGCGAAAAAATTGATTATTCTAGGCCAGATCTATATTTGCTCCGCAGGAAAATCGGATTCGCACCGCAGAGACCAATTCTATTCAATGCCAGCGTATTTGATAACGTTGCTTACGGCCTAAAAATTAGAGGCTTAAGCTCCCAAGAAATTAAAGAGAGGGTTAAAAGCGCCCTTGAACTTGTCCAATTAAGCGGCTTTGAGAAAAGAAACGCCCTTAAGCTTTCAGGTGGCGAGGCACAAAGAGTTTCTCTCGCCCAAACCCTTGTCACCGAGCCGGATCTTCTGCTCCTAGATGAGCCTACAGCAAATTTAGATCCAAGAAACATATCGATTGTTGAGGATGCCCTTTTGGAGATTAATAGGCGGGGGAAGACAACGATTATAATAGCCTCACATGATCTTCAGCAGGTGAGAAGTTTAGCCCAGCGGATAGCAATATTAAATAGGGGAAGAATAATTAGAATTGTTTCTTCAAACAAAATATTAGCTGAGCCCTCCGATGAGCTCTCAGAATATATGAGACTAGAAAATATTTTTTCAGGGTTCTCAAAGATAACCAAGCACGGAACTTCAATCATAGAAATTAACGAGGAATTAAGAATTGAAGCATCCTTCATAAAATCCGGGCCAGTACGAGTCTACGTGCCGCCTGAAAGCATAACGATCCTCGCTGAAAAGGTGCCGACTAGCGCTAGAAACGTCTTTGAGGGAGAGATAACCGAGATATCCGACCAAGAAAACACCGTTAAAATTAAAGTTAGAGTTAAGGGCGGAAGAGAATTCACTGTCCAGATAACGAGAAGATCCCTTAAAGAAATGAAATTAAATTTTGGTACACGAGTTTTTATAGCGTTTAAGGCCTCCTCAGTAAAGCTGATTTAGAGTTGTTTCGTTTCGTAAGGATATGCTTGTCTAACACCGACATTATCTCTTATGTATCTTCTTCACCGCGCCTAGCGATACGTCATATCCAGATTTTCCTTTTATCCCAATCTTTATGCTAATTATGGAGCGAAATTCTCTGCACACAAAATTATTAGCAAAGATTGAAGACTCGCCCTTTAGCTTCCTATGTATTTACAGTAACAGATGTTACGGCGCTTCTCTTCTCTTTAAAGTTTGGGCAGCGTGTTTGAGCAGGCTTCAAGCTCGCCTGCCATTCTTAAAGTATATGGGCTACTTTTTAGCCTATGTCGAAAAAGGTTGTGAACTTATAATAAGTTTTGTTTTTTCTCTAAATAAAAATGAGTGCTTACTGGGGGGTTAATAGCATATTGGTGAGTAGTGTTACGTTTTCTAATTTTTCCATGTTTAAGATTAAATCCCTAATTTCGCGCGCATTGGTGTAACCCGCGTATGAGGCGCATTCAAAATACTTGAGGTTTAATTCCTCATCCGTTTGGGGGTTTAGCGGTTCTCCTTTTGGATGATCCACGCGACAAGTGTAGACGGAACCATCTTTAAGCTTTACGGTAACTTCTTGATATTCAAAGATGTTGCCTACCCTTGTTGGAGGGCGTGGTCGCCATTTTACCTTTTTCATCAATTCAATTACTGCTGGTTCTTTAACTTTCTCATCGGTGAAATCGGTTAGCTTTAGTTTCCCGTCTATAAGGGCACGACAAAGGCAGTATACTGGGCTAAATCGCGCTTCGAGACCATTTTGGGGAGATAAGCGTCCGGCATGCATTATGGGGCTGGGGACATTAAGCTCGATCTCAACTATATCTCGGTAGTCTATCTTAAACTTTTGTTTTAGGCTTATACCAGCATCAGCGCCAAAATGACTTATATGGGCGCAGGGGAAAGCCTTAAACATTAATCCCGGGTCTATTATGCTCCAGGGATTTCCTAGGATACTTATCACTTTCTCTATGGATTCTCGGGAAGGCGGATCCGCCTTACCAGTAAAGGTGCTACAAAAGCCACCGGGGTTCTCAAATATTCCCTCATATGAGGTATAACCTGCGTCTGCTAAAAAACATGCTATTATTCCATTACGGGCAGCATTACCTGTCTGTAAAGGGCCAGCCATAGTGCCATAATTTCGGCTTAATCCTCCGGTAAGAGCTACCGCTATACCAAAGCTCATCGCTGTCTTATTTGTATCCAACTTAAGTAGATTAGCAACGGCTGCTGCTGCCCCTATACTTCCTAGCACTCCTGAAAAATCCCATCCAAGGGGAGGAGAGACCTCAAACAATAGTAGCCCTGATTTAGCATAAGCTTCAAGGCCTACACAATAAGCTGCAATCAACTCCTTACCAGTCATATTATATTTTTCTGCCACAGCTAAAGCCGCTGAGAAAGTTGGAGCTGTCGGGTGGGCAAGCCCCGCATGAGGATAGTCAAGGCAGTCGTCATAATCAAGGATGCGACCTGAAACTCCATTAGCCAGAGCAGCCAACTCAGGAGTAGTTTTGTGCCCACCACCAATCACCGTTGATTCCTGTAAGGAACTCTTTCCTTTAACGAAATCCATAAATATTCTCGCAGGTAATTCTCGGGTTCCCGCCATAATTACTCCAGTGTAATCTAAAATGGCTTTTTTTGCAAGAGATATAACGTCAACGGGCAAATCTTCATATCTTGTTTCGCTGACAAACTTTGATAATGCTTTTGTAAACATGTAATACATTATTATGGATACAATTATTTATTTCTTACTTACTTTAATGATCTTTTATAGCTTGTTAGAAATCTGAGAAAAATCATAAGAATTATAGAGTCTTTGAAGATATAACTAAAATCTCAACTGCTTCCAGGGTTTATTATTGGGGAATCCTTGCCACTATTATCATAGAATATAGAATAAAAATAAAATGTTGGGGGTTTTAGCTATTTGCCGTAACCTAATTCTTCATAGGGAATTGAGAAGGGTTCTATTTCGGGCTGTATATCTGGGAACACAGAGGCGGTGATCTTAGGAATCCATCTTCCATTCTCATAATACCATTGAGCTACGATGTTAGGCTGTAGTGAAATATGGTCAGCATACATTATGAATCCTGGCTCCCACTTCTGGAGGTGTGGCACTAATACGCTTGGATATGGAGCCTTGAAGTCAACCTTGCCCCAACAAGTATATAGACTTGTGTCCCCTAATGCTTTTTTAACTTCATATTTATCAATGGAACCAGCCCGCTTGAAAACATCGACAACCACTTCTATGCCAGCCATGATCAAAAGATTAGTTGCTCCCTCTCTTCCTGTTTTTTCACGGTAATAATTCCATAATTGCTGGCACGTCATCCCACCCAGGGATTCTCTAAAGGGATAATTTGGCGAAAATACCGTTGTCGTCGTTATCCCGTGACCTAATTTTCCACCTATTGCTGCGACGCCAGTTGGATCAACCGCTGCAAGTCCTATCTTCACAGCTATTGGCCTATACCCAAGCTCTAAAGCTTGTCTCCAGAATATGGGACCATCCTCAAACCATAGCTCAGTGAGACAGAAATCACATTTCTGTGCTTTAAGTTGCTCGATGTATGGAGTGAAATCTTTGATGCCTAGAGAATATAACCCTAAATCCACAATAGTAAACTCTGTGTTATCGAACCAATAACCTATCTGTTCCCTGTTCCTTTGTCCAAAGTCATTATTAGGGTTAAGAATACCTATTCTTTTATTGGTATTATACTTCCTGTCAAGCTTCCTTAAATGCTCAATTGTCCCAAGCTGGAATGCAGAGCCTGAATGGCATGTTAGATATACCCAATTTAGTTCCCCAAGCAGGTGTGCATTTAGCCCTATATTAAGATGACATAAGGTTGGGATCTGATAGGATTCGCATACTGGCGCTATTACTCCTTGATACTCCATACCCGTCGGCACGAGCATAAAGTGAATATGATCCTTAGTTATTAATTCTTCAGCAAGAGATTTAGCTAATGCAACATCCGATTGGCAATCACGTATTAGAAACTTTATCGGCACTTTTTTCCCAGCTTCCTTTATATAAATTCCTCCCCATTTATTATTAACAATATTTTCAGCATATTCCACGAGACACGGTACAGTTTCACCCTGCTGAGCACCATAGCCAGTTATGGGTGCAACAATTCCAACTAATATCGCTTCAGGACCTTTCGGACCACTAAGGAAAAGATAAGACCATGCGCCGATAATAGCCGCAAGCACTATAATCACGGTGATTATCACTGCCTGAATCTTTGTAATACCGCTACAAACTTTTTTCTTATTCGCCATACTTAACACCAAAAACTTTTTATAAAAATTCCATAATATAAAGTTTGTTATTTTAGCTAATACTTGGCTACATCGCGGGTGCAAGCTTATGTTAAAAGTGAAGAACGTGAGCAAATCTTTTGGTGCATTGAAAGCCGTTGATGGCGTTAGCTTCGAGGTGCATGAAAAAGAGATCGTAGGGATAATCGGTCCAAATGGTTCTGGAAAAACAACCCTGTTCAATTTAATAATGGGGGTTTACAGCATAGACGGCGGCAGAATTGAATTTCAGGGAAAAGATATTACTAAGTATCCACCTCACAAAAGGTGTCATTTAGGTTTAGGGAGGGTTCATCAAATACCAAGGCCATTTTTAAAAACAACCGTTATTGAAAATGTAATTTGCGGTTATTTATATGGTAGAGGCGGAAAACTGCATGAGGCTAAATCTGCCGCTCAAAAATATTTAGAGTACGTGGGTCTTGCAGAAAAGTCAGAAAGGCTCTCTTCAACTCTAAATGTACTTGAGCGGAAACTACTTGAAATAGCTAGATGTCTAGCCGCTGGTTGCAAATGTATTCTCCTAGATGAACCCCTCTCAGGTTTAAATCCGACGGAAATATTACATGCTGAGAAAATGATAAGAAATTTGCGCGATGTATTCGGTTTAACTGTTCTGTGGGTTGAGCATATTATGGCCTCGATAAAGAGGGTGGCTGAGCGCGTTATTGTAATGAACCATGGGCAGAAAATCGCGGAGGGATCATTCGAAGAGATATCTAGAAACCAGGATGTTATTAACGCATATTTAGGCGAGAAATACATTTTTTAGGAGGAATGATTTTATGTTAAAGATAAACAATTTAGATGTTTTTTATGGTGATCTACAAGTTCTTTATGATGTTTCCGCTGAGGTAGAAAAAGGAGAATTAACGGTTATTTTGGGAGCGAATGGTTCAGGCAAAACGACGCTCCTGAAGACTATTATGGGTCTCCTTAAACCAAAAAGGGGTCTCATATATTTTGAGGGGTCCCGAATAGATGGCTTGTCAGCCGATGAAATTGTAAGACGTGGAATTACATTAGTCCCAGAAGGCAGAAAGCTTTTCCCATTAATGAGCGTTAGAGAGAATCTGGAGCTAGGAGCTTATGCATCAAAAGAAGCAAGGCGCAAGCTTAAAGATTCAATTGAATTGGTCTACAGCATTTTTCCAGTATTAAAAGAACGTGAACACCAATTAGCTAAAACTCTGAGCGGAGGTGAACAACAGATGCTTGCTATTGGAAGAGCTCTGATTTCCAGGCCAAAAATGTTAATCTTAGATGAACCATCTCTCGGTCTTGCACCTAAACTTGTAATTTCCTTGTTTAACTCTATAAAAAAGATCAATGAGCAAGGCGTCACTATTCTTCTTGTAGAGCAAAATGCTAGAGCAGCTGCTCAGCTTGCCCACTCAGGATATATTATGGAAAATGGCCGAATTGTAGCTAAATATTCAAGAGATAGACTGTTAGAGGAGGAAGTTATTAGAAAGGCTTATATGGGAGGATAAAAAATTATCCTTATTCTGAGGCGTACTACTTTGGTAGACGCTATCGAAAAATTGATTATCATGCTTATTAGAGGAGTCTTATATGGAGGTTTCATAAGTCTTACAGCTTGTGGTCTATCTATATCATTTATGTTGGGATTTATTAATGCTTCACATGGCGATTTCGCGGTTTTAGCCGCATATATCTCTTTATTATTTGCTTGGATGGATATTAATCCCTTCATCTCTCTACCCATCGTAGCCATCATTTTAATTGGTTTTGAAATTTTGATGCAGAAATTTTTACTTAATAAATTTTTAGTCACACAAAATTTTGATGCTATGCTAATATTGACCTTCGCTATTGGTATAGTTATTAGAAATATCCTTCAAATATGTTTTTCAGCGGATCTTCGAAGCTTAACTATGCCTTTTCTTGTAAAATCATTAGAAATTGGATTTATTATAATACCTTATACCTACCTAATAAATTTTGCTGCAACAATAGCTATGTTTATAATACTCCATTATTCGCTTAAGAATACATTCCTAGGCAAAGGTTTGCGCGCCGTTGCTCAGGATCGCGAAGCTGCAATGATACAGGGAATAAAGCCAGAAACTGCTGGTATGGTTGCGATAGTGATCATAACAATTACACAAGTGGTATTTGGAGTCCTCATGGGTGTTACATATTCTTTTAACCCGTTTGCCGGCGGGCAATATCTGCTTTTACCATTCGGATCAATAATGCTATCAGGTCTAGGAAGTCTAAAGAGGACGTTTATTGGCGGCATTATTTTAGGCGAAATGATAATCTTGACTGGCTATTATCTAGGATCAATATATCAGTTAGTTATTGTTTATACCATAATATTAATAATTCTTCTCTTTAAACCAGAGGGGCTGCTCACGAGAGTGAAGTAATGGCTTTCAAGACAAGACTTTACTGGTATGCACTCTTGGGAATTATCATATTTTTAGGATTAATTCCATTTCTTGCTCAGCAGTTTTGGATTGTAGTGTTATCACTAGTATTTGTCTATATTGCCTGCTCTGAAATGTGGTCGTTTTTGGCTGGGCATGCAGGCCTACTTGTTTTGGGTCAACAAGCATTTCTGGGCTTAGGAGTTTATACTCAATTAATAGTAAGCGAAATACTTAAATGGCCTCCATGGGTGGGAGTAATTCTTTCACCGTTCGCTGGGGCTTCAGCCGCTGCTCTCGTGTCTCTTTCAGTAAAAAGGTTACGTGGTTTCTTCTTCGCTTTCTCAACCTTATTAATTTCTGAAATTTTATATAATGCTTTCATAAACTGGCCGCTGGTTGGAGGGGCATGGGGAAAAAGAATGGAAGTTGCTAGGTTTGTTCCCTCAATAGTGATTTATTACTTTTCAGCTTTCATTGCTATTATAGCATGCATAATCGTTTATTATATCCATAACTCAAAGCTTGGAGTGGGAGTAAGAGCTGTTGGTTGTGATGAAGAAGCAGCTGCTGAGCTAGGTGTGAATGTTTTCCGTTGTAAGGCCATTTGCCTCATTTTGGCTGGAGCCATAACTGCGCTTGCAGGCTCATCCTACGCTTTCCAATTGTTATTTATAACTGTCGCAGCTTCTTTCAGCTTTGAATTTGGAATTAGCCTGGTATTTATTTCAGTGATAGGTGGTGTGGGCACAATTATCGGACCAATTATAGGCTCGCTTATATATGTAATATTAAGAAGTGTTGTTTTATCAGCGCATGTTGGTTTAAGTTTAATTTTATTTGGATTAGCATGCATTATCATAATTTTCGTTGCTCCTTATGGGGTTTGGGGAACCATATCTAGGAAATTTAAGCTAAAGCCTTACATTTAATACATGTTATTAAGAATTTTGGTTCCTTACAAAGTATATTAAGCATATACATGCTTGTGCACACGCATAAAGGATATTGATGGTGTGATCATATAACCGTGAAAACCTTATCTCTAGCATGTTTAAGCGGAAGGGATTTTCAATCACCAAATCAGCATGCAAAAGCTTAATTAATCAACAAAATAATCATTTCATCTTTAAATCGTGTAGACTTATTTGGGCCAAAACCCGCTGACTTGATACTCAGCATAGATAGTAAATAAAGGTCTAAAGTCGCTGGGACGAAAAAATTTATTTGCTTTTCCCTCTATTAAAGTAGAGCATGAGGTGATATGATGGGTTTCACTAAACATATGGCATTGACCCTTAAGGAGTACGGGAAGCCTCTTGTTGTTGAGGAGGTTGTCACTCCTGCTCCGAGGGGTGAAGAGGTATTACTGAAGACTCTTAGCGTTGGGATATGCCATTCCGACATACATGTATGGAAAGGCGAGCATCCCTGGCCTTTGCCGATGGTTTTGGGGCATGAAGTTATTGGGACAGTGGTTGCTAAAGGAGATAAAGTCCCTGAGAGCTTAAAGATTGGGGAGACATATCTTCTCTATTTTGGAGTATACAAAGAGGAGGATAAATACTCCCGAAGAGGTTTAACTCAGCATGCAAAAACATGGAGGGCTTGGCAGGGCGGGTTGCAGGAGTATTTTTTGGTGCCTCATTATAGGTTTCTTGTTAGTGTGGATGGTTTGGAGGATATACCTGCGTCTGCCCCTCTTGGCTGTGCGGCGTTAACGGCTTATGGGGCTGTTAAAAAGATTAGGTATGTTGTGGAGCCGGATGAGTATGTGGCTATTATTGGTCTTGGCGGGCTCGGCCTTTTTGCACTACAATGGGTAAAAATCTTCATACCCCAAGCCAACATAATAGGCATAGACATCAGAGAAGATGCGCTCAGATTTGCAAACAGCATAGTTAAAATGGATGCGCTTGTGAACGCCTCAAGGGAAGATCCAGTTAAAACCATAAAAAGTATTACAAACGGAGAAGGTGTTAAGGCAATCCTGGACTTCGTGGGAACAACAAAAACTATAGGAACATATATCAGCACTATATCTCCGCTAGGGGCTTATATACTAGTAGGATTGATGGGAGAAGAAGAATTAGCATTGCCGAGTTCATTTATACTTTTGAATTCAGAATGCAAGATACAGGGAAGCAGAATGGGCGCATTATCGGATTTGTATGATATTGTGGAGTTTGCGAGAAGAAAACGTTTAAACTACGGTGCTATTGTGACAAAGAGGTGGCTTTTCGGCGTCGAGCAAGTTAATGAGGCGTTTAAAGAGTTTAACGAAGGAAAAGTGTTAGGGAGACATATAGTTGTCTTCAGTTAGCTCAAAGACTTAAGCGTTTTTGGCAATAGTTGCTAGTGAAACTTAAAGAAAAATAGGATGCTGATGCCGGGTTAAAAAAAGAAGAGTTCAACACCTCGTCTTTCTTTAAGTTTCACATTTCACATTAATCATCAAACTTGACAATATTATTTAATATTTGGCGCTTCTGCCTGAGTTTTTCTTCATAAATTAGGCTAGACTAGGCTAGTAGGTTCTCTGTCATAGATAGGATATTATCGACCATCGCATCAGGCGTGAGATTCAGGTCGCCATGATATTTTTCTATAACCTCTTTCAGCGAATTATTTATTTTCTCTATCCTTTCCATACTATTCTTCAATCTTATTAATACTTTTCCTGGTTCATCATTAGCCGAGTCTACGGAAAAAGATGCAATATTTGCAAATATTGTATACCACTTTAAATGCTTCCACGCCCCTGTGGTCCAATATAGTATAACTGCAGTTCGCCCAAGCATTCTAGAACTATACTCAGCTGTTTTTAATACAATTCTTACAGTATCCTCTCCTATGAAGTTATGCTCAACCATATAAACTAGTAAATCAATACTATCAGTTAATGTAATCAGGCTCACCAGAGAAAGCTCCCTTAGATTTTCCAGCAACCCCCTTCTCTCCTCCATAAACCTATAGACCTGGTAAACTATTATGGAGGAGAGAACCGCTATGACCAGTAAAATCGCCGAAAAAATCCACCTTCGCCTACTACACATCACATTAACTCTCCTAAGAAAAATTAAAAGCAAATGCATATAAGATTAAAAATTCTGCCCAAATGCTACAGAGCATAAAATAGCCCATACAAGACAATAAAAATAAAGAATTCTAAATGTAGACAAAAAGGAATAAATACCATTAATTGAAGGTAATAATTTGTCTTCCTGTTATCTTGTTTTCATCAAACTCTTTAAATGCTTTATTTACCTGTTCAGCGTCAAAGTTATATCTTTTCGTCACGATAGTCCTATAATCTAGGCGTTTTTTCCGTGCAAACTCTACAATTTCATATAAATCTGGCAAAGAGCCCATGCTGTTTCCTTGTATTATACATTCGGTGTCCATAAGTATGAATGGGCTTGGTAATTTTAATCCCCTTGCACCAAGCAAACCTACCAAAACATAGGTTCCCAAGGGTGATATTGTTTTAATGTATGTAGCTACGGTTTGCGTGCTTCCTACGAAGTCTATGATTGCTTTTACTCCTTCACCATGAGTGACATTTTTTATTGTTTCAACAGGCTCCTCTTTTGAAGCATTAATAAAAATAACGTTGTTCTTTTTTGCTATATTATTTGCGAATTCAAGGGCATCTTCTCTGATGTCTATGCCTATTATGTTGGCTTGGGGTATGAAGATTTTTA